>JBAXUR010000030.1:0-30666 GCA_037129595.1 Methylococcaceae bacterium
TTAACCCGTACCCAAGGCAGGATGACCGGACTGGACGCACCGACTGTCAAACGGCTAGCAGAACTCGAAGGCTGGGGCATGGGGCCGTAGTTATTTATTCCATAAAAATCAGGCTGACAAAAGGCACAACCGGGACTAATTAACGACGGGTGTCAATCAGCGTTAAAAACGCATCCAAATTAATTACCTTTCTTTAATAACAATAGGCGTTGGGAAATCTTTATCGTTTTTAACCATAATGGTTGAAATTAAACCCATTAGTTTTTCAGCTTGTTCAGATGGATCTTGAATACCATCATCAAACCAAGGTGTTTTATTAGCAATACTCCAATAACCAACACCTTGATCAAATCTAATAATAGTTTTTTGACCAGTATCCCAAGTTAGCTCCATAAATCGATGATGCGGCAAATCTTTTGGAATATTAACAATGCAGTTTTCATTCATTCCTTCAAAATAAGCGGTTATAACATCCATTCTTAATTGATCATTACTCCAGTCCGCCAATATATTGCGGGCTTTATAACCAGGCTCTCGTTTCTTACCTGTATTAATTACAATCGTCGGTTTATTCCATCCTTGTATTTGTTTTCTTAATTCATCAACAATCTCAACCAACAACATCACGGACCAAGGTGACAGTAAATAACGATCTGAATAAAGAATACTAACCAATTCATTATTTAAAAAATGTTGTTCCAACAAGGTATGTTGCTTAATAATTTGTTGCCATAATTTTTCAGCAAACTTTATCAATGGGCCATTACATTCAGTTAAAATTTCAATTTCTTTATCACCTGAACCCAGCTCAGGCTTTAATAAATCCTTATTCAATTCTTTTGTCATTGACAAAAGAGGGTAATCGTAATCATTGGCAGATATCAAAACACTATCGGCAAGTGTCAACCAGCTCTGATTAGGTATTGCCGACTGTTTCAAGGTATGGGCAAAAGTATGAATATTTTCACCGGATACTATTTGTGCGGCTATACAAGCGGTGTCTTTAAGTAAAACTTTACTATCATCAATTAATTTAAGATGCACACCTATTCGGTGTAGCATCCATAAATCTGATTTGGTATCTTCCGTAAGAGGAAGTACTGACGAATTAATTACCAATGTTACATTTGAATAAAGCTGTTTCCAACGATGACTACGCTCGATTAATTGACTTTCGTTGAATTCCCATTCTAAAGGCACGCCCTGCAAATAAACATATAGATCTGTAGCACCTTGACGAGCATCAATACTAATTTCAGTCAATAAAGATTCGGGAGAATATTTAGATTTAGGCCCCAATATCTTCAATTCATCAGGCAATGCTATTAGGCTAATAAAAGTATCATTTAAATATTCAGCAGCTAGCTGTCGATTAAGGTAAGCAATATGATATCGCGTGTCATAACCCAACAAACAATTTTGACAGACACTTAAACAATCACATTTTAGATTTTCTTTTGCCTTTACAAATAGTTGATCAAAATAACGATAGGCAGATGATGCAAAACCAGAACCGCCGCTACTTTTATCATATAGAACTATAGCCGCTACCGAGTAATCGCACCCCATTACTTTAGTTGGTTTAACTGTATAGCCCAATTCATCAGCATTAATGCCTAAAATATCAGCAAGCGCTTGTCTAATTGCTACAGCTAATGTCCAAGCAATTTTTTTATTATCCTCAAGACCATGATTTAAAAAAACTTGTTCGTTATAATGTTTCAAATAGAGTTCAAAAACATCTGTATGATCAACGTATCCCAAATGCAAGTTACGAGCAATAGAAAATTGCTGATCATTTCCACTACAAAACACGTTAGTATCTCCTTTAGGACGTCCTCTTAATTTTTTATGTGGTACTGAAAAAATTTCAGGTAAGTCTGTTTCATTGAGCATAGAACCCGCATGTCCGCAATGCCAACACAAAGCATAACCATGATCATGTGTACCTGAACTGTGATAAAAAATATCACCCTGAATACCCGCTCGAAACGCACCTAATTGAGGATTCGGTAAAGAACGTAGTGCATCTCTAGCAGTAACCCAAGGTTCTTTAACTGGCACATAATGTTGTATAGAAATATCTGTTTGAGGGTCGCTGTAAAAATCAACAGCAAAACCGGAGGGTACAATAAAATTAAGCTTATGATCTACATTGATTGCTGCGCCACAGTCATTACAAACATTAGCTGCAAGGGTACCAATGGTATTTTCAATGGCACCACAATGATTACAGCGCCATGCGGTCATCAATTTCTGATTTTCAACTGTCTTACCGTCTGGTATATGCCAATTTAGACTCAAACCTGCTGAACGATAAGATAAGCCGTTTAAAACAACGTCACAACCTGGAGCATATTCTCTAATAGCTACCGTTAAATCACGTGTCGGTTTAGCACGTAAATAACCCAAGTTTTCACCTCGCTCATTATCGTCATCATTCGCATTTTGTTGAACATTATAATCATGATGACTATAAGGATCGAAGTGCGCAATACCAGTTGGAAATCCGTAACAAGGTAAAAAACCTCTTACGGCTAACTCAGCCAATAAATATTCACCCTTGATACGCTTCAAATCTTTATCAACTCGTCTTCTATAGGGATCATTTTCTCCAACCGCTATAGTTAAAGCATCAAACTCATCTTGTAAGGGTTGGTATTCCTCTAGCCATTTTTCTTTAATGGCTATCATTGCTACTTGCGCTTGATGCACTAAATTACTGAGAGGTACCCCATAAAGTATTGTTTTATTTACCAGTGCTTTTAAACCTTGCTCAAGGTTTGAGGGCAGCCCCATCACAGCACAATTTTCCAGCCAATCATTAATTTTATCAACGGGAATCGTACCTTCCTCTTGACAAAAAAACCAGCCACAATTTAAAGTGATTGCTTGTTGTTGATGTACATCAATTATGTGTTTCAAGAAATATGAAAATAACAATGAATTGATATGTCGCTGTACAATCTTGCTACTATTTAAAGTAATGTAGGGTGCTTTAATCGCTGTAGTAAATGGCCATAATGGCTCGTTGAATACCGTGCGCTCATGAGGATTGTCTTTACATAAAGTAAAAGATAGTGCTCTAGATTCCTGACGACGACCTGCACGTCCGGCACGTTGTAGATAATTGGCTGGATGCGGGGGTACATTGTTCATAGCTACAGCAGATATACCACCAATATCTACGCCCATTTCCATCGTAGTTGAACAACTTAACACATTTATTTTTTCTTCTTTAAAGCGACCTTCAAACCATTTCAAACGACTTGCCGGTTGCTGGGCTGAATGTTCAGCTGTTCTATAAAAAACCCCACCCTCTAGTATTCGGTCACTAAGATCAGTCCACAAATTCTTTGTCCTGAGTTCATTGATCACAGCATTATTAGCAATCCACTCTCTAATACTAGCAAGCTTTTCTGTTTCACTATTAAAATCATAACTGATCGGTAATACATCAATAGCAATTTTTTCACACATGACACCTTGTGAACTTGTTGGATTATTGGGTAAATAAGGTGTGATGCCTTTAAAACTTGTATCTAATAAACGATGTGTAACCGGACAAACCCAAGCCTCTTGTATAGCTAAGAATGCTAGTGCCTCGACATTAATTTGAAAGGATAAAGTGCCCGTCACAGGAGTTATTATTTGCTTGGAAGTTAGTGCTTGCCAAGCTAGTTGCATGATTTCATTAAGCCTGTCATTATCATCCTCGTTATGACTATCTGTGCTTAGAGTTAATACATGACTTAATAAACGAATTAAACGATGATTACGTCCATTTCTAACTTGTGGCCATTTATTCAGACTTTTGCTGGTTATTACCATTGATGTCGGAGACAATAACGCTTTGGAATGGTAAGTAATGCCTATCCAATTTAGCCATGCGTTATCAATAAAGAGATAATTATCCCGCACATAAAAGTCTAAGCTTATTTTAAGAAAATCTTGCCAATCTTTTAAGCTAAGATTGTACTGATTTAGTTTATTTGGTAGTTCTTTAATTTCTGCTAAAGCTGGATATTGAACAGCAACCAATCCCAAAGTTTCTAAGCTATTTTGCCGTTTAGGTCGACGATTAAACTCCCGAATCAATAACATTTTAGATAAAGTTATTGGACCAACATTTTGGTCAAACAACATTGGATTTTGATATTGATAGTAAGCCAACATGTGACGGTTAATATCAGGAGAGGCCTTGAGTTTATCAATCGCTTGCTGCCATGTAATAGGTTTTATAATACTTAAAGCATTAATTTTTTCTTGCTCATCCTCTGCTTGTTTTGAATAATCACTAGCCACTTCTGGAAACTGCTTAAATCTTTCTGCTTTTTCTAAAAAATCATCGCGTTTTTTTTTCAATTCAATATAAATACCTGGATTATTAGAATCATCTAATTGAGAGGCCACCATTTCATAGACCAAGCCACGCAAGCGGTTACGTTCTGAATCTTGCTGAATTTTAACAGCAATTCTAGCCGTTCCCTGCCGACTGTCGGTAAATGTAATTAATCTGCGACCACGACCAGGACTTGAGGAAGGGTTTTCGCCATCCTGACAAAACTCCAATAAAGTGGGAACAGTATTGCTAATATAAAAAGGAGCACCTAATAAGCATCGACGAAAAGCACTAGATTGGCCTCGCTCAGGTGTAAATCCACAAGAACCACAACATTCGTCATCCTCAACAATATTAATGATTATAGCGGTGGCATCTTCACTTAATAATTTAGTATCCAATGACAAAGATGTAGAATACGTTAATTCATTATTTGCACTCGAGAATAAATTAACTATTTTATTTCTTTTATCGATTAAAAAATCTCCATCAGCAGTATCCTCTTCTTCAGTATCATAATCTCCCATCGTAGACTCAATTTGTAAGCTGAATTCATCGATAATCTGCTGAGGCGTTTGGATTAATAAACCTTCCGAAGTCTCAGAAGCTCTTAGATGTGGGCTATTACAATCAGTACAAAAAACCAACTCATAAACTGGAGCACCGCACTCACAGCGCTCGCGTTGTTGACTGTAAACATAACCATAAGACCAGCCATCTGCTAAAAAAGTATCTTTTTTATGATGGCAATGTGGATCTACACAACACCATAATCCATTAGTGACTTGATGAAATAAATGACCACGCAAAGGTAGAAAAGATTGTTTAGCTTTATTGTTTTTATCAGGCAAACTAGTGCCCGTACATAAATCCAGCCAGGCTAATGTTTGCTCATTTTTGATATTGAGATCGGCAATATCAGGGAACAATGTATGACTTAATGTGCTTAAAGTCACTGGTAGTGAATTATCTGTTAGAGCTTCACGCAATTGACGACTAGTAGGATGGTCTTCTAAAGACCGATAGCGTTCTCTTGATATTGATGTTTCAGAATCAATAATCGCTAAGGTTTCAAAAGGGGTGTCTTTCTTATATTTTCCGTTTCTCTTATTCATTGGTGGGGTGTCGCGTTTACCACCAATGACTGTTACTTGATCTTTTGGAATACCCGCCAAATCAGCAAGATACTGTTGTAAAGAATTATTATCCTTATCACCTATCGTTGCAGATGTTGCAATAAAACGCACATTTTTAGCCTCAACACCAAAACCATGTAAAACCCGACGTAATAATAAAGATAATTCTGCCGCTTGTGATCCTATATAAGTATGAGCCTCATCCAATATTATCCAACGTAACTTACCCTGCGATTGTTCAAGAATGGGCGCATCATTTTTTCGCACCAACATATACTCTAGCATAGTCGCGTTAGTAACTAATAAGGGCGGCGGTTGTTGTCGTAGCAATGTTCTAGATAATATCTCATTGGGTGTCTCATTTTGTTGAGCAGCTTGAATATTCTCTTTAGTATTACCGTTATATAAACAAAAACGGACACCCATACCAAACTTATTAGTCCACGCACGTAAACGATCACGTTGACTATTAATCAAGGCATTAAGTGGATAAATAAACAAAGCTTGTACACCTTGAAGTGGCGCAAGATTTACTTGTGCCTCATACTGCTTCACCAAATCATTAAGTACAGGCACCATAAAACACTCGGTTTTACCTGACCCAGTGCCACTGGTAATAACAATCGATTGAGGTTTAGTTTCCGCTAATTTCAACCAAGATTTATATTGATGCTGATAAGGTTTCCAAGCTTTTTGGAAAGCATAATCTTTCAACTCACTCGGTGGTTTATCCATTGCCTCAATGAAAGATCGTTCCAGTAAATTACCGGCCAAACTATCCAATGTTAAATTAACCTCCTCCCAACCAAAAATAGCTTCAAATACGGGATCAGCCAAAAAATTATTACTTTGCGGTGCACCTAAAGGCTCATTAAATTGTTTTGATAAAAATTGTCGTAAAGCTGGATCGCTAATACCCATTATACTCAAAGTGGCTTCAGCCGAACGTTGCGACAATTGGCCGATCAGTGACTGAAAAGAATGTGATTGATAAAAATGAGGCATCCGAAAAAATCCTAATAAGTAGCTTGCTGAGACAAATAAGCCAAGGTGATTTTGAAAGTGGCATTAAACCAATCGCAATCAAAATCTTTTAAGCATTTTAATTTAAAAATAATGACGGCATCACCCACCCATGAATTTGGTATGTCGCCTTTTGAACAACAAACGGCTAATAATACGGGTAATATAATCAGTGCACGTTGATAGTCCATCATATTGTTTATATTTAGCCATTGCTGCTGTATAGACTCAATTCTTGTTGCGTGAAAAATCAATTCTGATTTTAAAACTTCTGGCCAATTACTGTTTGCATGTCGTGCTAACAATTCCTGTTTTGCCGCATTTATAGCCTCTATGGTTATTTGTCTGGCAATATCAGGTGCTGACTTCATAAAGTTCAATTGTTGATCTGAATCACCCAATAAGCTGACTCTAAGTATGTCAGTTACTATCTCCATTGATACACAAAGATGACTAATTCGTTTAATACGTCCATTAAGGAGAATTAGGACATCAGGTTCATCATCAATTACTTTTTTCAAATAATCTTTATAGGCAGAAAAAACGCTTACCCAATCAGCTAAGGGAATTAACTCCCAAAAAACAGGCAACTCTTCACCAAAACGTTGGGAAAATGACTCATCCATCTGCAAAACTAGTGCAGGCAAAAATTGAGTATTCGTAACAGCAACTGACCAAATATTAAAAGTAGTTAATGGCAAATGTTCATTTTGTTTAGACAATTGTCTTAAATACTCCCAACCACTGTGTTCAAAGTCCGCACACATATCAGTTAATATATCGGCTATTATCTTATTCCGGCTATCCTTGCCTGGTAAATTAACTGCTTCATGTAGTGTTTTAATATGGTTATTAACTGTATCCGAAACATCTGGTGTCAAGCCAACTCGCCACAACATAGGTCGTAACGATACAGAAGAATTAGCAGAGGGGTATATCATCCAAGGCCCATCCTCTCTTTTTTCAGGATAAAAAAGCCAACTACCAATAGTAGTCTGTTCTGATTTTTGCATATCTAGTTTTATATGTTCTTGGACTGGCTGAGCAAGTCTCATAGCCATGAGATCAATATTTGTAATATTATCATAAGATAACTGGGCTTGATCACTGGCACTCAAAACAACACTACCTTCCGCCCAATTCGATTCCAAAACAAATTGGTAACGATAAATATTGACTCGTAATAATTCAGTACCTTTCTCATAGACTACTAACGTAGCGTAGCTATCCAAATTTCGACTTATCGCTAATAAACTTTTAATCCAGATCTGATAGTCAATTAACGCCAATTCAATAACTGCACCTTGCACTTCAATGATATTGCGAAAATACAAATCTTGTCTTGCTTGAAATTCTAAAGTATCGTCTCTTAAGCTGATTTCAACTTGTAAGTGGCGTCTGAATTGTGGCTGTTCATTAAATAGACGTAAACGATATCCATACAATTGATCTGCAAACACAGCCCTAGTTAAAACACGATGACCATTACCATTTATCAATTGCCCTCCTCTAGCAGGAAAGGGCATTGTCAAGATTAGCATCTGGGTCATATTTGACCAATATAAGGTTAACTGGATATTATCAGGCGGTGAATTTTCAGCAAAAAGATCCAATTGCACGACGTTGCCAATAGTGGATATATTGTGTTTTACTGACAACTGGCAAGAAACCTTTGCAGTTCCAATATTTTCAAGAAATATTGAGCCATCTAAAGAATCTACTGCCGCTTTAAAACGAATTGAAAATTGTTCTGGTAATAAAACGCATTTATTACGAAATTGAATGTTTCCTTCATTATCACGTAAGCGAATTTCATAAATGCCATGATGATTTGTCGTTAGTGTTTGCCAATTTTCCCTTGAATTAACGGCTCGACAAACTAATCTATTCGCTTTAATTTCGGTCCTTGTTCCCATTTCAATATCAAAACAAATCAAAGTAGGTAACCCCAGATAAACTTTATTAGGTGTACTTACAAATGAAAGAGTGTTGCCGATTAAATAATAAAGTTTTGCAGACTGAACCTGGGCTGTTTTAATAAGGAAAAAATTATTTTCGTTATCTGTTAACTTAACAATACCACTCGATTGAATTAGTTTTTTGTTGTTAATAACAGAGATGTTAGTAATTTCAGTAGTCGCCGGATAATTAAACTCTACAGGACAAAGGATTTTTACCTCTGTCGACCTTGTACTGACACTAGCCACACCCTCAAGTATCCATTCGTCATTTTTTTTGACAAAAACCCAAGGAACATCATTATCTAATTCCTCACAACCTATAATTGGACTTTCGTATATAGAAGTAGTCAAATGTTTGAACCGGATCGCATAACCTTGAGAAGCCAACTCACTTTTAAAGCTAACATTTGAACTAGGCATCTTTAAAGAGGGGTTACCCTGATAAATCGACTTTACTGCAACACCTAATAAATAGATATCCCCTTCATTACTAAACAATTCAACATTAAGTCTTGAAGGTATGGTTTCTTGGAGATTAAGATCATCAAGCCTTATAAATCCAGCAAACTCAAGCTTTAACAGTAACTGGTCATTATCATCAAGAGTCCTAAGCCCTCTGAAAGGTAAGTTATTCTTTTCATTTGAAGACGGTTCAAAAAAAACTCCCATCAGTTTTTTGCTTACGTCCGAATCTATCGGCAGTGGAAAATTTTTACGCCAATTAGGAAGTTGCTTATCCAAGTAAGCAATCGGATCTTCTTGATTATCTAACTGATAGTCTTGCTTAAGCTTAACTACTGTTTTAATTATATCGCCTAAAATAATGCAGATTTGATCATTTTGATAGGTTTTAGGAATATATTCACATTCTCTTATTATTGCATCAGTTTTTATGCCTGTATGATGAAGCCTCGTATATTTTAAGATAGCATGTCGAAAAACACGACTTAACCACGCACTATTATTATTTAATTGATTAAGAGGCAAACCTCCTTCAATAGAGAGCGTTCCAAGATAACGAAATTTACCATTAATCATGCGGACCTTAAGTCCCCAGAAACGCAATCCTTTGATAATAATTTCATTACGTTGTTGATTTGATAGCGCAGTTGGATCTGCATCAAAAGAGCTAAATAACGTGCTCCATCTCCAAGGTCCACCGTTGTACTCACGCCGCCACCATTCAGCACCGTAAATAACAAAAACCTCATTCCATTTTGTTAACTTAGTCAACCTTGTAACGTCTTCACTAAGAACTGAGATAAATTCTAAAGTTTTCTTCAAAATTAAGTATTCTGCATCTGTCATTTGATACTTAAATAATATTTGTGAATTAGGCGTCGATAACCCTCTTTCTTTAAGAAAAGCATTAAGCCATTTTTCTGGAGTAATATTTTGAAGATTAACGTCAACCATAGCTTGTCGTATCTTTTTTGGTATATGTTTAGTTGGCATTAAATTTATTCCTTTCCTTTTACAAACGACAAATTATCATTTAAATCATCTAATCAAGCTTTATAAATTCAGGCAACAACAGTTAAAATAATAATCGTTCATTCTTGACTCTATTACCTATATAACTTATAAGCTGTTATATAAACTTAAATATAGTGCCTCAAAAACCAGACTGCCATTTAACATAATATCTTCCATAAAAGGCCGAACTGAGTAAAAAAACTTAAAATTTTGACGAGTAAACCATATATTGATAGTCAATTCCCTATCTTCGCCTAAATTTTTTACTTAAAAATTTCAAAAATTTATCTAAACCATAAATCTTGAAAATTTACCAAATCCCGTAATAGCACAAAAACGTTTAGCGCGCGTTATAGCCACATAAAGCAGTGAACGCTCTTTTTGCTCATGCTCTTTAATAATCGTAGGGTCATCAGACTCTAGGTTATTTATAGGTACCACACCTTCATTAATACCGGCGACATACATATAATCAAACTCTAAACCTTTAACACGATGCATTGTCGCAATCCTTACGCCAGGTCTACTAACGCTATCAACTGTATTTTGTTCAATTTGATAAAAAGGTATATCAGCTACTTTTAAAGCTGTTTTATAACGCTCCATGTCACTCAGTCTTCTAACAGCTATACAAGCCTTAACCCAAGACTCTTCAGGTAACTCTTGCAAAGAAGCGACAATAAAATCAGTTTCTTCTTTGGCGTTTTTAAAACATTTAATCGTTGGTTCAGCACCTGTCATCAAAGATCGATAACCCAATTGTTCATCTTGACCGCTATCAAGATCATCGAAAGCGATTCCTTTCAATAAAGATACGGCAGATTGTCGAATTTGTTCGGTGGTACGATAATTAACACGTAACTTATGGCTACGACCAATAATTTTTATACCGCATTGGCCCAAAACAACTTTACTACCATAAATACGCTGATGGGCATCACCAACAATAAATAAATCATTCTTATCTTCAGCAACCAAGTGCCGTAATAAACGGAATGCATTCATCCCCAAATCTTGAGCTTCATCAACTAGTATATGCGTATATGGCGCTAGAATCTGATCTTTAACTATTAGCGTTAAAGCATCGCGATAAACATCTTCTACTTCTTTTAAACCAGCATCATTTAGTTTAATACGATAATCCTCAAAAACATCCCAAACCGCTTTTCTCATAGCACGATTTAACTGTACACCCCGCCCTACCCGTCTTGCCTGTAAATAACCTTCTAAATTATTAATATTTTGCGGTTGAACAACCTTATCCCATTCTTCACGAAAAAATGACTCCGACAAATTCCCTTCACTAGGCATCAAGATTAAAGCATTGTTCCAAATGTCATGGGCTTTCTCTTTATTAAGAAAAGTATAATTAATCTTATAACCATGCTTCTCCATAAAGCGTTTTACCAAAGCATCCAGATTAATGACTTCAATTTTACGCAATACATCAGGTGTACATATTTGTTTTAAATTCTGCTCAATATCTAGTGCTAAATTTTTAGTAAACGTCGTAAATAAAATTTTCGTATCATACGCATCCTGCGCATGCTCTGCTAACCATTTGGCACGGTGCATCGCAACGACTGTTTTACCAGTACCCGCTCCTCCCAAAACACGCACAGGCCCATTCCAATCCCTGAAAATTAATTTTCGTTGCAAAGGATGTAAAAAAACTCGCCATTTTTCTAAGGGGGCATCCAACATAGCTTGCAAAGCAGCGTCATCAGATGCCAATAAAAATCGCCTCTTGGACTCTGGATTATCTAATGCACTGGCAAAATCGTTAGTATCAATTTTTGCAGGTTCATCCTGTAAACTCACATCATAAACAGACATGACTTCTTCTAAACTAATCCCGTCTGCTAACATTGCTAAAGCTTCATAAGCTTCATCGGGTAATTTAGCTTTCAACTCATCAAGATCAAGCGGTCTTGTAACTTGTCGAACTAAAGGCAGCAAATCTTCCGGGACACCCAATCGCACTAAATAACGATCTCTAATATCTACAAATAACCCGGCATTACTTTGCTGAACGTTCGATTGTTGTAACTGCTGTGCTTCGTCTATATATTGCAATTCCAAGACTTGCAAAACCCCATTTTCGGGGTTGATTTTTAAAACTCTATTAGCAGCCCAATCATAAGCATCATCATGCTTATCTGCCCATAATAAAATATACACTTCACCCTGCTCAGGTGCTAAAACGATCGCCCTATAAGCTTGATCTATCCGAACTGAGCGTAAGTTTTTATCACGTGACACTTGAATAGTTTCATAATTAATACCCGGTGATTTAGGATTTTGCCTAAACAATTCCATAAATTTAACGGCTTTTTCTTGCTGCGCTTTAGGCAACTTTAAAACACTGGTGAAAAACTCTGACGATATAGCTACTTTGGGTTGCATAAAAATTCCTAATTCAAAGCAAAAGCAGTTAATAAGGCTTGTAGATCCTTATCCAACTCACTATTCAAAAAAACTTGCCAGTCTTTTTCAGTTAAGGTCGCAGTATCGGTATCATAACCTTCTAATACAATAACGACCTTATAATCTAGCCAAGCTAAGAATGCCTCGGCTATAATTTCACCGGACTCATTAAGTAGTTCAAAACCACATTGTGGAATGGGAAGATTTAAAGGTATTAATTGATTAATTAACGCAACTTCAGTGCCTACCGCATCTGCTAATATTAACTCCCAAGCAGACTCAATAATGCCGTCAATTGGACCATTAACTTTTTCAGATAAACTCATCATCAAGTTATCATACGCAAAGCTATCTATACCTTTTTGAGTATAAAAACCACTATGCGGCTGAAACTGTAAGACATTAATCAACCTTAAAAAGCTTTGCCATTGCTTAAGATCAGCTTCAAAATCAATTAAATCAGCGCTATCGTCAAAGACTAGGTTTGTACTTAACTGGGTAAAATCTTTTTGATTAAATGCCATTGTATCAAGACGGACTGACAACTCAAGACGTTGATAACTGTCACCCCACAAAGTCCCTAATCGATCAACCTTAGTGATGGCTGAGTCAACGATACCATCAAGTTTTAACTGTGCATATTCCGGTAAAGATTGAACCGAAGCCGGATCAAAAGCAGTGGTCATCTCCCTAAACCAAATAAAGCTTAACAACGCCGAATAACGCTGCCAAACCGATTCACACCCTTGAAGTAATAAAGCAATTAACCAAGTAAAACTGGATTGATCATGTAAGCCCAACAAATCAACACAAGAAAAATGCTCAGCCCACTGCTTGGCCTTCACATTAGGTGACCCCAACAACAAATCAATCGGCAAGCCCGTTTTATCATCTAACACATTTTGCACATCTTCATAGGATAACGACCAAACCCAATAATGATTAGACGCGACAATCGCCATTCTTTGTGCGGTATCTAAAGCAACTCGATCCTTATGATACTTAAAACCATCCGTAAAAATGACAATCGGCTTCAACTCACTGTTACCCAAAGGCACCATCACAAAATCGGCTCTGGATTGAATAGCCACCTGCTGTTCAGCACCCAATTCTACTTGGCGACGAATAAAATACCGCTGCTGACCTAAACGCAAATACCAGCCCGCTTCTCCGGCATAAAACTCAGCACGCCATTCAAAATCAGAAATTTTATTTTCCTTTTTAAGTGCTTTCCCAGTTTTACGTAATGCTTCAAGAAATCGAGCTTCTAACTCACTTTCCACTAAAGGCGACATTTTTATGTCTCGTAAACTAGCTACGGGCACAATCTTGCCAGCATTTTCTTTAAGTGTCTTAATAAAGTCACGGGCTTTTTTACGAGAAATACTCGTTATATTACGACTATTTTTATACACATAAAGACAACGATAGCAGCCATCGGCATGTTCTTTTTGAACGCAACTACATTTTTCTAAAACAGGCATAGCGTATTCGGTTAATACTTCTATCAAATCATCTTGATGACTGGTTAATTGTTTTAGATAACCGGTGCCACCGGGTACTGAATCATAAATCACCAAATAACGTTTACTCAGTTCCTTATCTTCAGGATCAGGTTCAATATTCTGCGCCACTCTTAAATGATCAATACTGCCACCAAACTTCTTCTTTAAACCTAATTGCAATGCAGCAATAAATGACAATTCGGCACTATCGGCATCAGTCCCTGAGGTAATCGGCAATAAAATGCGTATCGCTTCTGATTGAAACTCTCGATATAAGAACAAGCCACTGATAATATTATTTTCATTATCTTTATTTTTAGTTGTACAACTAATGGTATGTACTTGCTCTTTAGGTTTCTTAGTCGATACTTGTACCATGCCACAATGCTGACATAATTTAAAACCAGTACGTTTAGATTCTTTACCCGCAATGGTGATCTCAGGTGAATTCTCGTCACTATGTCCGGTATTGATTTCTCTAAAATCCGCTTTAGAAATAAACTCAAAACCGAATGGCCAATCAACTTTATCGACTTTATAAGCAGCGGTAATCGCAGCATCTTCAAAATCAATTAATAATTGTTTGGTAAAGAACTGGCTGTCTCTATCATCTTTATCATCAGAAATTCGGCTATTACGATCTGCTGTAGTTGCATACACTTGCTTTAAACGCAACATGGTTTGCTTTTGCGAAATATTTACCCACATACGATCACCGCAACGTGGACAGGTTTGATGAGCATCACCGGTATCAATACATTCCGAATGATGACAGGCAGGACATAAACGCCAAGTTTCTTTTTGCGAGACGCGTAAATCAACACGATTAATCTCTACCCGTCGACCACCGGCATAAAAAATACTAGAGGGGGCTAGTTCAGATAATGCCGAGGCGGCAGGGCGCTCATATTTATACGTCCAACGCTCGGATTCTTTATCAACACCTACCGCTTTTACAGCGCCATCGTTATCCTTTTTTGATCGATAAATGACCGAATGTAAAATAACGCCCTGCTCAGGAAAGGCATAATTAGGAATTAGGCCTTCATCCGTTAAGAACTGTAAGGTATCCTGATTTTTAATATTATTCACTACGGATTGGAGAGCGGTTAACTCATGCTCTAAATCTTCTATTTCTTTTTCATCTTGTTGTGATTTTGTTTCAATACTTTTCTTGGTTTTTAATACGGTATTAACGCGTTTAGTTTCCTTACTCATAGACTCAACTTCTAAATACTGTTGCATCAATATCTCTTGAATACGAAAACTTAAACTACCCTGAGTTTCAAAATCACCTTCCGCAAAACGTTTCAGCCAATCGACAGAAAAAGTACTTAAACCGGCACCCAAGCCAGAGTTAAATAACTCTAAAAATTGCTCAATTAAATCATCTCTATGTATTTCGACTTCATTTAAAAATGAATAAGGAAAAGCCTTGCTGTGCTCTGTTCCTTTAGAGACGGTCCGTAAAACTTCTTTTAATTTAAGCGGAATGACAGCTAGCTCAGCGTATTTTTTAACCCATTTATCTAAACAAAAAGCTGTATATTGACGCTCTAAAACCGCAGAGGCATCCAAAAATACACCTGGTGCCTCAACCTCACCCGCCATCATTTCTATTGGGTCACTATAAAAATACAGATCATGTGCATTGGCATTAGCCAATGTTACATTTAAAGCATTGCCATCACGCCGACCCGCTCGACCTATGCGTTGTAGGTAATTTGCTTGTGCTGGCGGCACAGAACACAATAACACTAAAGATAAGTCACCAATATCCACACCCATTTCTAAGGTAGGCGTTGCTGATAATAAATTAACGTCCCAGGGTTTGCGGTTTTCCGGAGTCTTTTTAAAAGACTTTTCTACAGCACTTCGTTCATCTCTAGTCAGTAATCCTGTATGTTCAGCAGTCACCACACGGTTAACTTCACCATCTCGGTATAAACGTCCATAAAAATCCAGGGACTCACTAGACGCTTTATTTAATTGATAATGTCCTATGCAATTTTTTTGTAAACACAGCGAATCTATCCAAACTGCCAATTCACTGTCGGCAACACTATGGCTATGCTGACAATGCTTACAACAAACTGTCGCTACCTGTGTACTGAGCAATAAGCGCTCCGGATTAATGCCCCAAACGGTATCATTGGTTTTTGTGGATCTATCCACTAACAACTGAGCTTTTAACAAATGTTGCAAGGTTAATTGATAGATAGCGGCATTAAAATCCCCAGTCGGTTGCAAGTCATCACTCGCAAGCAACGTTTTAAGTACCCACGTTTGATACCAATTACGAACATTAGCCTGCCCAGAGGCTACAGTTTCTAAACCTTTGCTCTTTTTTGATGACAAAAAAGTAGGTACACGAGCACCATAGCTAAAATTAGGTAAGGCTCTTTGGTTAAAAAACACACCTGGATCGCCGTTATTATGAATATAACTTTCCAAGTCTGGAGAATAAATGCCACCGCCGATACGCAAGTGCGCCAAGAACCCTAAAACAAAGCGCTGTAACTGCTCATAAGATAATTCCCTTAGCGTACCGATATGTTCCTGCAAGGCGTTTAATAATCCCTGTAAACACAGCTCTAATTCATCCTGTTTATAATAACTGGCCACCGAACCACTGCGCTCCAAAGAGCGTCCAATCCGAGATTTAAAACCTAATTCACTTAAAATCTCAAAAGCTAAGCGCTGTTGTAACAAACTTGATAAATTAGAACCATCAGGCAACTTATCGTTCTTTATTAAAAACGAATAATCCCGTAACCACTCCATACTAAGAGGTAAAAAAGTGCCAATAAAAGCCGCCTCACCTAAAGTCGTTAACCAATGCAGATTAAATTGCTTAATAATTTCAGTTAATGAGGTATCTGGCTTAGCCTGATCTAGCACCTGCTTTAAAGCCACTCTAAAACCGTAAGAACGCGTTCTGGCCGCAATAAAACCGGCTCGATGAGCGGTATCTTGCACCCCATCAGAAAAAGCAATCAATTGTTTATCACGATTGAACCGAGACGTGCTTAACTGCCCCACCATCACAGACGATAAACTGGTAGAACGGGCACCCACGATTAATAAACTGCCTTTACTTTGGCAAAAGGGACAATTGTTATGAGAGAGGTTATTAGCCTCTCCTAAATTTGCATCATTTTGCAACACGATGTTATTTGGTTGATGCACCCAGACCAAGCTTTCATCACCACAGTTTTGACAGCTCAGTTGCGAACGGTTATTTAAATACCCACAGCCAGTACATAAATTTTTATCTAAACTACTCGCAAAGTTCCAAGGCGTTTCAACCTTATCCATGGGAAATAACAAACTTACCTTGGGTGAATGAGAAAAATAACTCTTATATATTTGCTGTAAATCAGTGTTTATTTTTGACTGTTCAGCTTCTTCTTTATGCGCCACAAACCCCATCGCGCCGCAATCACGACAATGAATTGCCGGTAAGGCAATACGATCTTTAGGCACTAGACCATCATCAGAAAACAATAACTTGGGTTGCTCATCTTTAGTCGGCAATAAAACCACTAAGCGGCTCAATTCTCTTAGCCATAACTGCATACGAACATCTAATAGAGGTGCCAAATAACCGGCCTGATGCTCTCTGGCTACCGATATTAAAGACACCAAACTGATTAATAACTGTTCAACCAGTTCATCTGTTAGTTCATTTTGCGAACCTAAACATTTTTTAAATTCAGCTAATAAATCGGTCCAATCGGTGACTTGCCCTTTAAGTAAACGTAATAAATTTTGAAATAAATAATGCCGCTTTAAAGCTTTGGCTAATTCAACACGCCATAAATTGGCGTCTTCAAACCCTGCCAACTGCTCAAACCACAACTGCGCCTGAGCTAAAGCATAACTTTCCAATTCGGAATAATTATCCGCCTTTAAAGCCTGTAATTGCGTCATCGTAGGATAACCAACATACTCAACAGGTTCAGGTGCTAAATAATCTCCTAACGATTGTCGATATTCGGTAATAACCGCTTGCTCATCAAAATACTCATCAAACACAGAAGTTGCATACGTGATTAAATTTTGACCGGCATCCTGACCGCCCAAAGTTGCTGAAGTACCTACACATACCAAATGCTGCTTAGGCGTTTCCATTCGGGCTTTTAAACGCCTGATCAAACAGGCTAAATCGGTACCTTGAGCACCATCAAAGGTATGTAATTCATCCACGACCAAAAACTTAAGCGTGGTTTCGGTATTATTTACCCACAACCTATGGTCTTTGGCTCGGATTAATAAGAAATCCAACATTTTATAGTTAGTTAATAAAATGTCAGGGGGATCATTACGCAAGGTATCTTTATCAGAAATCAAATGCTCACGCGCCATATTGGTCGTCGCATGTTGCTCTTTATCACCGACATAAATACCGGCAGTCACGGTGTTTTTAAGATTCGGATTGTCGGCAATGGCCTTAGCTAAGCGTTGCGCCTGATCAGCCGCCAACGCATTCATGGGATAAATCAAAATAGCTTTAATGCCTTTTTGACCGCGATGTTGATAGCAGTAATCTAAAATAGGCAACTGAAAACATTCAGTCTTACCAGAACCCGTGCCTGTTGCAACCAAGGTTGATTTAAAATCAACCCCAATGCGCTGAAAGGCAATCTCTTGATGCTTATGCGGAGAAAAAGCCATCGGCACAGCCGGAAAAAAGTCTGCTTTGCCCTGACCTTTTTCAAAAGGCAATTTAATCGATAGATAAGGTCCTTTCGCCAGCGCCCCTTCAGTGCCTAAAAACCGTTCCAACAAACCCTCGAAAAAAGGTGTGGTCGTTTCAAAAGTTAACCGTAAATAATCTTTTACCGCTTGCTGTAATTGTTGGGCTAAAACGCTAGGGTTCATGGTTAGTCCTTTGCACCGTTAATCAATCGTTTTTGTTGCATGGCAGTGGCTTGATGCAGCAATTCAATAGTTTCAGACCAATAACCTTTGCACAACTCAACAAAATGCTGCTTTTCAATGTTGACCGGTAATTGCGCCAAATCGCTTAAGTCTGCCAGATTTTCAACCGTATTTTGATAATCAGACAAACACTGCTTGTAGCGGTAACGATCTTCTTGTGGCACCACAATGGGCGGAAATCCTGATTTTAGAACCGGTAAATTAGCCAGCAAGCGGGCCATCCTGCCATTGCCATCAAAAAAAGGATGTATCGTGACAAAGCTCAAATGCAAATCCGCATAAGCGCACGCCGCTTCATCTTGGGTTTGAACCGTTATAAGACTGTTATTTAAGCGCGCTAGCCATTGCGACATCAAACCATTGATTTTTTGTGGCGCAGGATACTCACGCCATTGTTGCTTATTGTCTTTATCGGTATAGTTGGTAAAGTTGCTCTGCACTTTCCATTTTCCTACAGGCTGATAAATATCAAGCACCCGCTCAGTCAATACGGTTTCATGCAACTGAAAAATGTCTTGTTTAGTGATGTTTTCTGACGTGTTTAATAAGCCATAAATGCGTTCAATGGCTTTTGCATGACCGAAAATTTCATTATGGTCTTTAAGCGGTTTACCTTGAATGGTTAACCCTTCTTCAAGAATAAAATCCGTTTCGCCTAGCGTTAAACTGTTGCCTTCCAGTGACGTTGAATGATGCGTCCAGACGTTGCGGATTTGCGCTAACAGTATGTTTTTAATGTCAGCATCAAGCTGATCGTAAAAATATTTTTTATCGGACATAACCCCATTCCTTAAACTGCGCTTGTAAGGCCGTTTCGTTTTTAAAAGCTTGGTAATAAATATATTCGGGTGCCAAATCAGCGCCATTTTCCCAAGCAATGGTTTCCAATTCTTCATCGACCTTAAAACGGGCAAAGGCTTGGGTGTTTTTTAACGATTCAAACACAGGGCCTTTCAGTGCATCAACTAAATCGGCAATGCCTTTTTTACCATTATTAAAAGCAACTTCAATACGGTATGCATTCAAATAACGGGCTTCAGTGATTTTTAAAATCATTATTTTCATTTGAAGGCTCCTTGCGTAAATGCACGCCGTTCTTACTAAAGATCACCACCCAACTCATTTTCTATATCTGCAATACTGGGTAATTTAGATTGCAGATTTTTTGGAAGTGATTGCGTTAATTGATATTCTGATACACCGATAGGCTTTTGAATATCACTCAAGGCATATTCTGCTACCAGTTTGTCTTTATTTTTACAGAGCAAAATACCGATGGTGGGTTGGTCGCCCTCTTGCCGTAAGGATTCATCGACCGCTTTAATATAAAAATTAAGCTTTCCAGCATGTTCTGGCTCAAAGTCTATCGCTTTAAGTTCTATCACGACATAGCAGTGTAATTGGGTATGGTAGAACAATAAGTCTAAAAAGAAATCACGCTCACCTACTTGAATCGGAACCTGTTTACCAATGTAAGCAAAGCCTGCCCCTAACTCTAATAAAAATTGCGTAATGTGGTTAACTAATCCTTGCTCTAATTCACGTTCATTATAATCACTGGTTAGCGCTAAAAAATCAAATATATAAGGGTCTTTTAACGTTTGCTGTGCCAGGTCTGATTGTGGTGAGACTAAGGTTTGTTCAAAATTGCTGAGTACTTTACCTTCTCGCTGCCACAAGCCCAGTTCTATTTGATGCACCAACACACTACGACTCCAGCCATGTTTTTGAGTTTTAGCCACATAATAACTGGCCTCATCATAACTTTGGCTTTTACTGATAATGACTATATTGTGTCCCCAAGGAATTTGCCATAATTGCGAAACAGGTTGTTTCGCAATTGCTGGATTAGCAGACCAAAAACGATACCATTTTCGAATATGCTCTAAATTACGTTTGGAGAAACCTTTTATATCCGGAAACTCAGCTATTAGATCATCACTTAACTGAGTAAGAAAACCATCGCCCCATGCACTCTCTTTTTGCTTGTCATCAATATCAGCGCCTAAAGCCCAATAAAACTCAAGTAATGTCGCATTAACTTTTAATGTCGCTTTAAGTTGAGCGCTTAAAAACTGCTGTTTTAATTCTGTCAGCCAAATTTTATATTCAGGACTCTCTGCCAAGTGATTGGAGTTTTTATCCAAAACTTTACGAATGGGTTTCTTCATGTGTATTCTTATTAAAATAACGTCATAGTATTAACATGGACAGTATCAAATCATCTCCACTCGCGATTCAAAATACCGCCAGACGGTTTGGTAGTCTTGTTCGCGGCTACAGAGATCAAAGGGGGCGACGTATTGGATGACGCGTTCTATGGGGCCATTGGGAACGGTGTCATCTTGAATGGTGCGTTCGACAATGGCGCCATCCAGGGTTTGGATATCTTCCCAGCCGATTGCGCCGGTTTGAGTTTCCCAGTCGCGGGTATCAATCACAAATTGACCATTCTTAGGACTGACCTGTTCTGCACACCAATCCAACCAGCGGGCTTTTATGTCTGCGGGTGGGATTTTGATTTGATAGGACGTGTCATTTCTAATGGCTTTACGCGGTAAGCCAACGCCGACTAAACCTTTAGAGACGGTAAAGACGATGCGACCGGCTCTATCAAACCAGGTATCTTGTTCGTATTGGCGCATAACCGGGAATTGCACGCGGTAGATGGTTTGTAATTCCTCTAAGGTCAGTCCCAAGGCCATAGCGGATAAGACATCAATTTCAACGAGGGCTTGGCGCCGATTGTAATCGGTGCGTAAAGCGCAGTTTCGGTACCAGTCGTGCGATAATTGTTTGAAGAAACTATTGGGTAATCGTGGATCGGATTTTGCCCATTGGTCATGAGTGAAATGGGGCTGATAGCTGCTTTGCCAGAGCTCTGAATAATAAGTGGTTAAACAACTTAAACTAAGAGTTCTCAATTTTAAATAATCATCAACGGACTTTCCAATAAGAATTGGAAAGTCATCTAAGGTATTATGTAAATTTGCTTTTCCTGTTGATTTCAATAAAAAATCAAATGGTAATGATGAAGTATATGATGCTTGGAGCAAAAGCATGGAAGTATCTTTAAAAGCATAACTTCGCGCAGCATTAGTATGAGCTACATCTTTAGGAATTATAGCCCCAGATAAAGTTCTTTCTGACCAACTCCCAACCATAGCTCTGAATGCTATACGATAATATTCTGTAACCTTCTTCGCATTAGAACTACCCTTTTCAACCCATGACACCGAAGGTATACGACTATTATATTCATCTGTTGAACAATTCTGAACGTAATTCGTTCTAGGTAAATAATCATCGGGTATATTAACTAAATCCAAAACATCATAATGGCCTTTCTCATTACATATACTACGTGGGGTTTTATAAAGTGGTATACCCATAAAAAAATGAGGACCTGAAACTATAATTTG
The DNA here is from genome assembly GCA_037129595.1 of Methylococcaceae bacterium. GTDB lineage: Bacteria > Pseudomonadota > Gammaproteobacteria > Methylococcales > Methylomonadaceae > Methylobacter_C. Next base: position 22,237 of record JBAXUR010000030.1, read on the forward strand.
CTCTGGTAAAGAACAAAATTTAGTATTTCTTATAATTGTGCAATCTTTTTGAGCTCCAGTTTCATTCCAAAAAGACGTGGAAAAATATTCGCTGTTTAAACTACTTAAACGTTTGGATTGTTGGCTAAACTTCTCCAAAACTTGGATTAATTGATTAGAATGTATAGCTGGTAATCGAGCTTTTAAAGAGGGCGTCCCCATTTCATCATATAATGATGCAAACAAGGCTAACTTTTGTTCATTAATTTGCAAAATACGCTGTAAATGTCCACTTAAATCCCATTCATCATCTTTATTTTTTAAACCTCCAACTATTCCAATACCATCATGCCTGTAGCAAGCGTCAATAGTTATAGGGTTATATAAATTTGCTATATGATCAAAACAAATATCTCTATCGAAAGAGTAAACATTGATACTATACTTCGTGGTGTGACCAACTTCTACAAATAATTGATGTTCATTTTGGAATTGAAAGTGCGCTCTTAATTTTGGATAAATTGCCACACGTAACAATCCACCATTCGGATCATCATAAATTCCTTCAGGGTGCAAAAACCCAGATACACCTATAGCACTGCTTCCCATCCAAGCCTGTGGTAAGAAGCATTTAAATAAATTAGTTTGCATTCCTTTTAACAGAGGATAATTGACTTGCGCATTTAAAAAGTTCTGCGTGCCCACTGCTTGTTCATACTCTGCAAAATAATCCGCTCTTAAATTTGGATATTCATTAAAGCTTTGTTCTCTGAATTCATTAAGCTTATTCGCAGTAAACTTACGCAACACAAATAAAGGATTCGCATCTCCTAAAATACCTGCTTCTTGCCATTGCACTTTTAACCACGGTGGATTACCCAAAATCAAATCAAAGCCACCGTTGTTGGCAAAGATATCCGCAAACTCTAATTCCCAATGGAAAAAATGTTGTTGCTCGGCTATTTGATTGACTAGATTCAAACGCGGATTATCTTTAATGATCTTTTCAATATCCAATTGCCCAAACTTATCATTAAAATCGATGCTTAGTTGTTGTGGCACCGTATCAGGAAACAAATCCCCCGACTTTCCTATTTCTGTAATAGGTTCTAAAGTACCGCCCATTAACAACCAGTTAAGATCAAAGAAATACTGATTTCTATCGGGTAATAACTCAGCTTGATTAATTGGCCAAAACCACAACGCACACCAATAATCCATCACCAGTTTTAAGCGCCGATACGGTGACGAGTTCTTTAAGTTTTTGGAATAACGCTCTTGCGCCAGAATATGATCTTTGAGCTCTAAAAGACTGACCTTATGACGCTGATCGTCTGACTGTCCCCAGATAGTAAAAGGATCGGTAGTTTTATCACGAATCCGCGCTTGCTCTTGGGTATGGGCTTGCCAAAGCACATCAATTTTCTCGGAGAACGTTTGCAGTTGCTTGATGTGTTCGGAGCTAAATGGTTTCTTACAAAAGTTATTGCTCCAGTCATCAATGGTTTTAATTTCGTCTTTTGCTAAGGCTTTAATAACTTTATCTTGATAGAGTACCATCGCTGGATCTGGCAATAAAAAATGATACACCCGCGAACCGCGTTGATTTAATAACAGTTGGTTGTTATGGTCAGTTTGTGAACCTGTCTCTGGCAATTCATGTGCGTCCACTATACCTAAAGGGTTTAAGCGGCTAGGCGTTTGGTTAAACCAAAGCTTTGCGGCTTTGGTTTGATTTAAAGCCTCAGGGGAAAACACTTGCCGTCTGGCACCAATCAAGGAGTTACCATTAAACAGTTGCAAGCCAAACCACGGTACAAAACCACTTTTATGAATCGAGTTAAGCCATAAAGATACTTCGGCTAACTCAACGGCCACCGGGTTTAAGTCGATACCAAAGACATTGTTATCGGCAATATACAATTTAACCTTTTGTAACTCATCGGCATAAAGCTCATGGGCTAAACGGGTACCGATTTCTTTTTCTTTGCGCAAAATATACGCCACCGCCAACTGGTTGATGGCTTCGTTAAGAAACGCTGCCGAACCCATCGCGGGTTCTAATACTTTTAGCTTAAGAATCTCATCAGCCGTTTTATCTTGGAGCAATTCTTTTAAGGCGTATTTAACTTGGGTTTGGGTTAAGACTTCGGGGGTGTAATACGAAGCTGATTTTTCTCTATCACGCCCACTCATCCGATAAATAAAAGTGCCTTTAGGATAGCACTTAAAACCGCCCTGCTCATTTAAGACCCGCTCTGCTTCGGTGTAGTTTTTGAGTTCTGCTTCGGGAACAAAATACGCCGATTCTAATTCGTTCGGTTGCGAGTCGGCTTTTTTAACTTCGTATAAATCATGGGGGGCAAAGAAGCCTTTGTACGATAACAAGGCTTCATACACCGCACCTAATTGGTTAATGCCTAATTGCGCATACGAAATCCGCCCGCGCCTGGCAAAACGACCAGTGCTGGGTTTGGATAAAGACATTAACTGAATAATGCGTTGCATTAACTGATTAGGAAAACGCACCGAATTTAAGGTCGGGGTCATTTTTGGATCAAATAAATGACTTTTAAGCGGGGTAATGCTAAAGGCATTAACATCTGAATTTGCAAATAAATCGGTATTTGCTGGTGGTGAGTAACCTTGATCAATTAAAGCAAACAGTAGCTGAATACTGTCACTGATATAAGTGCCTTGTTGTGCTTCTGCACTGTGCAGGGGTATCATTTCCAAGTCGCGTAACGACTCTAAGCTATAACCCTTTAGATAATTATTGGCATTAATCGGCACATAACCTAGTTCAGGTCGGGCTTCGATATAAAACAAAAACAGCAAGCGATACATATAGCGTAAACATTCCAGGCTTAAAGTATCGGCTCTATCGAGGGTATAGATTTTTTCTTTACGCACGTCTCGCCAATACCGAATGGCTTCGTTGCCTAATAATTCGACACATTCACGCAGGGCATATTTTAAGTCTTCTGACACGGCAAAGGCATGTTTATGGGCATTCTCATCCAGACTATCCATTAAACATAAGCCTTGTTTGGGCGTTAGATGCTCTTTAAACACTAACGCGGTCATGGCTTTAAGGGTACTGTCTTCTTTACGACCAAAGATTTCTGCCAGATCAAAACTTAACAGACGCTTCTCCGGCCATTTACTGCGATCAATTAATAACACACGGGCTTCACTTAATACCAGTAACCAACGCGGCGCATGATCCAGGCCAAAGATTTCTTTATTGATTAAATCTTCGATGCTGAGTTTTAATAAGGCGGGTTGTTTGTCGTGGTCTTGGGGATATTGTTCGGCTTGCAGCGTTAAGCTCAATACATCGTCATTATCGTCGGTACGGGTGTTTAAATTGACTGCCGCGATAACCCATAAGGCGGGGTTATTGCCTTGCGCGACTTCTGCAAGCACCGGTAAATCACCCGAGCCATTTAAAGGCTTTAAAGTCGGCGCCCAGTGATAACCCAGCGCGGTGAGTAGTTTTGCGAAGAACTGATGTTGTCTTTGTAAGCGGGACGCGGTGGCTTTGTCTTTTTCGAGTTGGTTTTGTAATTGGAAAAAGTCTTGCCCTAAGGACCTCAGCCGAATCCAGGGGGCACGAGTTTCTGCAAAGACATCATTCTTTTCGCCGGTGATTTTAATGGCTTCACGATAGGCGTCTTCTTGGCTTTGCCATTGCGTAAACGTGTCTTTAAGATCACCTTCAAATATCGCTGACAAATAGTGATGACTATAAAATTCGTTTTCGTTGTTAATGCCAGTCAGATCAAGAGCCATTAAATAGGTGTCCTTCAGTGTTGTTTTGCAATAGCTAAAGCGATTGCACTCCGTTTTAGCTGTTCGGAGTAAAATCGCTTTAGCTGTTTTTTTGTTTTGTTTGGGTTTGCAATAGCTGAAGCGATTGCACTCCGGTTATTTAGACAAATTAAGAGTGCCTTACACGACCTGTAGACCTAAGATTTGCTGGAAAGGTTGAAAATCTTTATCTGAATGTAATAGCGAAAAGTTGTTTTCTATACAGAAAGTGGCAATCATCGTGTCGATAGTTTTTCGTATGGTAATACCTTGTTTACGCAATACTCTAAAATTCTTTACACTCTTTAAACTTAAGGCGACTCCCACCATGGGATAAACAGGCAAAGCACAGAGTAATGTTTTTGCGGCTTGATAATCGGAGTCTTGTCTAAAGCCTTGTAATACTTCTGCCAAAATCAAATCACCTGTGCATATCGGCTGTATGCCCAATAAGCCGTCCAGTTTTTTTGTCGCTAAAGTTTCTGTACCATTAAAATAATCGATCCAAACACTGGAATCGACCAGAATCAATGATCAACCCTCATTGTTTCTAAATCACCTTCCCATTTTAATTTGCCTTTAAAAGCTTTAATAGATTCCTGTTGCTTTAACATCAATAAGGTCTTTAAACCAAGCTCCACGGCTTCTCGCTTGCTTTTTACACCCGTTACTTTTAAAACATCTGCCATTAATAAATCATCAATAAAAATGTTGGTTCTCATCAGATTCTCTTTGTGTAAAAAATGACTAAACAATACACCAAAACAAGGAGACTGTCCCTAAGTAACCTCAGAATACATCGATTGGATTACGCGTGTACTATCGCTGCGATGATTTGGATGTACGGTTGATCTTCGGTGTTCATGGTTTCTTGTATCCAATGTCTATATTCTTCAAACCGGCTGCGAATAGCTTCGGTTTCATCTTTGCGACGCTTATCTTTAATCGCGGCTATCTGTGCACTATTTTCATGAAACATATCCAACTGTTTAACTTGTTTATGTTCTAAGGCTTCTAGTTTTACTAACTGGGCTTTTAATTTAGGCCGGTTTTCTGTTTCAAAGGCTTGACGGTACGCAGTCATTTGCTGTTGAGTTTGCTTGACCACTTCAGGTAAGTGCTGTTTAAGTTGAGCTAAGTGGTTCGGTTCTTGACCTGCATTAGGTAGACTTTGGTTTAATCCCGTGCGTTTAAGTAGCGTCTCTAATGCTTCAATGCCTACAAATTTCCCATTGATAAAACGAATGCCTAACCAGTGCTGTATCACCGGTTGACCTTTTTGATTGGCTATTAAACTGTAGGTAATATAAATCACTTCACCGGATTCCAAAAGCGAACCTGCCACTACGACTGGGGCTTGTTGTCGTTTTAAACGACTGGCCATTTTATTATTCAGCCATTGAAACACCGGATGTTGTTCCCAAAGATAATGCACTAAAGGCCAACTTTGCTCTGATTGCCGACTTTCTTTAATCGCCGCGTCTATCGCTGTTTTTTGTGCTGATAAGATAAAGCGTTTATCAGCGGGCCAGATTTCTTTACTTAAAGATTTAAAGCGTTGCTCTAAACTCTCGGGTGCCGTAAATTCTATGCGTTGGGTTTGAGGGTTGCACTCTAATTGAGTGACCCGATCTCGCTCGTCATTTTCTAATAAACGCTGTAAGCCTTTGGCAAGATAGGCATAATCGGAGTCAAATAAACTCGGCAAGCTAGCTGTTTCTTTTAATGGATCAGGCGCAGCGGGTGTGTCAGTGGCAAACCAGTCTTCTGCGAAGAGATCAAAGGCTTGTACGTTGGTCTCTAGCTGTTGATTAAACGCACTGGCATCGCCCCCGGCTTCAATCGCTTTTGCGGTGATTAATTCTTCTTCATTACTGTCATACACCCCCATAAAAACAGAAGGATCACCTATATTTTTTATGGCTTGGTCATCTTTTTCAATGAGCACTTCTAATATACGGTTGTCACCTCTGACTTGTTCACTATCACAATCCGTCATTAAGTAAATGATATGCGGCGCTTGTTCTTGTCCGTATCGGTCTATACGGCCATTCCGTTGTTGAAAGATCATTAAGGACCAAGGAATATCAAAATGCACCATACGATGACTTAAATAATGCAAGTTGATACCTTCTGACGCCACATCAGAACAGATTAATAAGCGTACCGGTTTATTTTCTTGACCAAAATCCTCGACGATCTTTTGTTGTTCAATATCCGATAAGGTGCCATACAAGACTTCAACTTGATTGTCTTTAAGCTTTAAGTCGCGCGTCAGATTTTCTTGAAGGAAGCGTAAGGTTTCTATACGTTCAGTAAAAATAACCAGACGGTCTTTGGCATCATTGGGTTTCCACGCATTACCCGTACTATTATCCGTGAGGGTTTTAAGTAACTTTTGATATTTAGAAAACTGGTTAAGATCAATTTTGGCTAAGAGATGATGTAAGGTGTTGAGTTGATCTCTATCATTCTGATAAGCGGGTTCTGTTTTTTGTTCTAGGGTCTTTAGCCTATTTTCAATACTTTTCTGACAGGCAGCAGGACTGGAAAACAAGGCTTTAATCAAAGTGGTTTTAAACAACATCCCAGCAGAGCGCACTTGATCCAGGGTGATAAATTGCAGAGCCATTAAGTAATCAAACGCGGCTTGTTCTATGGCCGTCGCCTTTGATTTAATTTCATCGGTGGTACGTTCTTTAAATTCAGTTTTAACTTGATCGATGATGTCTTTCTTAAAACGCCGTATTACCAAGCCTTTATCGGCATAATCTTCGGCACTGTAATGTTCTGGATTAGCAATGGCAGTCGCATCCAGCATGTTTAACAGACTGGCAAAGCTTTTAGCCCGGCCATCATGGGGTGTGGCCGATAACATGATTAAAGTATCGGAACGCGTCGATAATAATCTGGCTAAACGAGCGCGTTGACTACTGCCCGAACGCTCGGCGACGTTATGAGCTTCATCGATTATAATAATATCCCAATGGGCTTTTTCTATGTAATTGCGGATTTCACCTCTTTGTTTTAAGGTATCCATCGACACAATGGCTTTATCAAAATAAAAAAACGGATTGTGATTAGACGGAATCTGTTGTCTGACCCGTTGAATGCCTACCGAATCCAAGCGGGTTAACGGGATAGTAAAGCGGTTCCAGAATTCTTTTTGAAACTGGGTGAGCATAGACTTAACCGCGACCACTAAAATACGCTTACCTTTACCTCGACGCATTAATTCTGACACCAGAATACCGGCTTCTAAGGTCTTACCTAAACCTACCGCATCGGCAATTAGAATACGTTGTCTGGGTTGGTTAAACGCTTGTAAGGTGGGTTGTAATTGATAAGGTACTACATCCATAGCGGCCCGATGCCCAAGATATAGTTTATGATCGGTTGGCGGTGTTTCTCTTAAGAGCGCTTCGATATATAAGCGGCTGTCTATAAAGCTGTCTGAGGTATCGGCTACAAATTCGGTGTCTTCTGGTTTTAAGACATTAATGCGGGTACCAAAATCTTTGTTATTATCCAGTTCGGTTAAAAATAAGGCTTCTTTGTCTCTAACTAACTCACTTAAGCCGATACAGGTTAATTGCTGCCCGCCACTTTGAGTCGCATCAACCCTACGCACTAACCATTCTTCGTTTCTTAATTCAATGCGCATACCCGGCGCGATAATAGAGCGAGTCATTTATTCTTCCTTGATTAAGGGGTTGAGTGTAACTTGTGGATTAATAAAAAATATATTTAAAAAAATATGACGTAAATTTAAATGGTTAAAGGCACTCTCAATTCGGTAACATCATTTTAAAATGACCTAAAGGATAAATTTTTAAGTTTAATTCTTCAAAAGAAAACTATCCAACTAACTTTCATATTTTTCGTCAAGAATTAAATACACTGTATAGCTAAAAGGATCACACGCCGTGCTTTGAGTTGAAAGCTCTAAGGCAACATATAGGCATTCAAATTTCACCCGTATTTAATCCGTTGATAAATCAACTTGGCTCTATATGATTTATAGTTGGCAACACATAATTTAATAATTAAAACGCACGAATAAATCTTGTTTGATTTTAGCATTAATCCCCTACAAACATTCCGTTAAATTTTCCTATAATTCAGTGTAATAATGTCACGTAAGGCAACTCACAAAAATCCCCCCACCCTATCTGTTAAGACCGATTAAAAGTGTTGGTTTAGATCCTGATTTGAATACAAACCTTGCAAATAGTCTTCCTAACGACAATAAGGTCAAGTTTGTGTAACGTTTTCGTCAAGCGTACCCGCCTAAGTCATTAGATTCAACAGCATCCTCTCGGCCTTCCACTACCACCCATGGCCGATAAATTATGGTTGGATTCATCGGCCGGACGGCTCAATTATGATCAACTTTTTCCTCAAACCCACTATCCTCATCACTGTTTTCTTCTATAACCTCGGGTTCTGCCATTAACCCCGATTCTGCCCTGGCCACCCGGACTTCTTCACCCCTCCCCTGTGCATAAGCCGCCTGATGGGCACGCTGTTCTATTGAGACAATCCGCCGCGCTAATCGGTGCAAGCGTTGTTGCCATTGATACCGTGCAACTGAACATTGTTTGCTGGTGAGTATCTGGCACAGCCACAGGGTATCCA
>JBAXUR010000031.1:0-30148 GCA_037129595.1 Methylococcaceae bacterium
TAATGACGTTGCATGCCGCCAAGGGACTGGAGTTTCCGCATGTTTTTCTGATTGGTATAGAAGAAAATATTCTGCCCCATCAAAACAGTATTGAAACTGATAATATAGAAGAAGAGCGTCGTCTGGCTTATGTTGGCATTACTCGCGCCCAGCGTACCTGTACTTTTAGTTACTGTACTCATCGCAAGCGTTATGGTGAAATCACTGAATGTGAGCCCAGCCGGTTTTTAAATGAATTACCTGCCGATGATCTGGAATGGATTAACAAAAAACAGCTAACGCCCGAAGTTATTAAGGAACGCGGTAAAGCCAATCTGGCAAACTTAAAAACAATGTTATCGTAATAGTTTGCGTATCGGTTACAATACGTGCATTTAGCGCCCTTAGCTCAGCTGGATAGAGTACAGCCCTCCGAAGGCTGTGGTCGGTGGTTCGAATCCACTAGGGCGCACCAATAAAATCAAGGTCTTATCGTAAATTTAAGGCCTTTTTTATTGCCTAAAATTTAAAATGGTGCAATTTTGGTACAGTTTCAAAAAAAAACCGCAACAACTGCCACCAATTCAGACATAAAAAAACCGGAATGAACCGGCTTAAATTATTTCACTTGTTCTAAACGATGCAGCATAAAAAACTCCCCTTACCAGTAATCAGGTTTAATTACTGGCTTTTTCTTAGTGGGTACTTTGGCCGCTAACTACGTTTTTGGTTTGTCATCGCTGCACCCACGACCTTTTCTTAGCGCTGATAATTTGACTGTAGTAAATACAAATAATGAACGATAAATATTACATTTATTGACTAGGTTAAAGACGTCTTAGTATTTCATAGGCGCTAAAATTTAGCCCATTCTATCTCTTGAATGTTGCTCATAAATTAAAACACCACCTGCGGTACTCTCTATTATCGAAGCAATGCCAAAGTCTCGATGTTCAATTGAATGGGCTAATACATTAATATTATTTTTTTTGTATTGATTATATGGGCTTCGTTAAGAAGGCAAGCGAGTTGCTGATCATTTAATAGTAAAGTTTCCATTTTACATTAATGCATTTTAATTAAAAAATGATTGGGTTGGTGTTATCTATTTTTTGAAAATTAACAAAATCTTTCCACTTGTTATATAACTCAAAGCAGATAGTATCGGCATTAGCTTTATAGTTATATTGTTCAAAAAGTATAACGCCATTACCTATTTCCATCTGCACAACAAGCGCCCTTCCAAAGTAAGGGTGATTAATCGAATGAATTAATGCATCAACACAATTATCTGTGCTGATAATAATGGATTCTTCAATAATGGCAGTGAGTTGATGTGAATTTATTATTTTTGATTTCATTGAATTTATTACCGTTGGCTTAGATATCTGCTTAATTACTAATAAATCTAGCAGATATATCAAATTTTGCAGGTTTATATAACAGTATCCAATAAAATATTTTTAAGTGACTGTTTGGAAAAAGGCTTAACTGCAGTTTTTTAAGTTCAGATTAAAGTCAGAGGTCGACCTATCTATTGACAGCGTTTCAGAATAGCCTGAAATAGTTAATTGTCATTATTTGCAGTTTTAATAGTCAATTAATGCTATTTTGTGCGGAGGTAACGGAAAATAGTAAGCGTTAACTAAAAATCCGGAAAAGCACAATTACAAACAAACATTTATTGATCAGGTTATTAAGGCAAGGTAAATGGCAATAAATAAATAGCCACATATTTTCAGATTAAACTTTTTTTCTGATTAAAAAGATTCTTAAGCTAAATCATATTTTCTTGATTATAAGGCGCATGCATAAAAGCTTTTTAAAACCATTCGGTGTTAGCCGAATAATGCTATCCACAGAAGAAACCTAGACCCTTTACATAAGCAATCCAATAGTAACAAAACTAACCTATTAGCTGCCATATAACTTCATTTTTTACAATTTTAAAGTGGTATTAAATGAATAATTCAGTTAGCTTATAGTAAATTTACAGCACTGCGTTCAGTTTGTCAGTTAAGCGATGCCCCTTTAAGGGCTAGCTGCTTGATGTTTTTTTAGATCACTTTTTGGGTATTAACATCATGGTTATTCACCTTTTAAAATCACTGACCATCGCTTTATCTGGGCTGCGTCAAGCTGAAGAATGTGTTTAATCAGGAATGTTTTTATGACCTTTATGTTTTAGAAGACTCTACATTAGGTGGGCAAATGATTGCTCAAGTATTATCTGAAAACCACGGCTTCACAGGGTGCACCGGTAGCTGTTTTTTTACCGGCTATGACGAAAACACAATGCCCTTCTGTCAACGTTTTATTGTTTTTTCCGATACCTTGACTGGCGACAATTGCCAATGCCAGGCCTCCGTGGATACCGTCTGCCAAACCTTTCAGTTATTCAATCAGGTGCTTGATTACGCTGCGCATCAAGGCCATATAACGGTAGCGTAATCCATGAACAGCGTAATTAAAGAGGGTCTGGAACAAGCACTGAAAATTTGTGCGGCAGAACCTATTCATCAGATAGGCACTATTCAGCCGCACGGTGCGGCACTGGTTTTAAGTGCCAATAGCCTGCGCACGGTACTTCAGGCCATTGCCAATATTGATCAGTTCATTAATTTACCTACAGAGGGGCGCTTGGCAAGCCGCTGGTTGAACTCCTGGGGGACGCTTCGGCGCTTCAGGTTGAAAAGTTGCTGCAAAACGCTCAAGTACACAAAACGGCTACCGGTTTAGTCAGTATTGTCTATCAACAAATAGCGGTTGAGCTTGATGCCTCTATTTACAAAGCCGGTGCATTTTGGGTATTGGAGCTCTATCAGGATGGCGGCTTACCCAAGGCCGAGAAACTGGGCGATCTGCTGATGCAGGCTCAGGATTCACTACTGTCTATCGAATCAGATACCGAAACAGACCGGTACTTTGAACAGATCACCCGTTTGGTGCAGGCGTTGACCGGCTATGACAGTGAGATGATCTATCGTTTTGAAAGTAATTGGGATGGTGAGGTTATCGCACAAAGTCGTATCGTCACCGATGTCAGGGCCAAGCCGGTTCCGATACTGCCGACACTGAATCCGGTCAGTCAACACCCACTCGACATGACTTATTCGGCACTGCTTAGTCTGTCCCCAATTCATTTGGAATACCTGCACAACATGGAGGTTCAGGCCTTCATGGTGATTTCATTGCTGCAAAATGGCCGCCTGTGGGGTTTGATTTCTTGCCATCACCTAACCCCAAAGCGGTTGTCTTTCGCCATGCGGGACGCCGCAGTGTTTATCTCCCTAATGGTATCGACAGAACTAACGGCCATTGAATCAAGACTGGAGCGTAAACTGCTTGGCAAGGCTTCGCAAATAAAAATCGCGTTGCTCAAGTCCATCCTTACCCAATCGGAGCTGAGGTTTTGCAAAATTTAAGCCCTGATTTACTTAATTCGGTAGACGCTCAGGCGTTGAAGGCAGGCGTTATTTACAGGATCAGGTGCCCGAACCTGAGGCCATTGATGCGCTCTTGGACTGGTTGGGCAAGCAGCCAATCACAGATGTTTTCAGTTACGACCACCTGTCCGAACAGTTTCACCCTTCGAGTGCTTATAAAGAAACTGTCTCCGGGGTTATAGCGACGACGCTATCCAGTGATATGCGCAATTGTCTGGTGTGGTTGCGTAAAGAGAAGACGCGCACGGTAAAATGGGCGGGCAGTTACGAGCAAGGTCTCGTGCAAACCTCGGCGGGTCATTTTCATATTAATCCTCGAAACTCCTTCGAAAGCTGGACAGAATTATCGCGTGGCCACAGTGCCCCTTGGACGACCATGAAGATCAATATCGTCAAGTCCTTTGGAAAAACGCTCTCGAAAGGTTTGGCTCAGAAACATAAAGCGCTGCTAAAAGAAAATGAACGAGTAAAGCTTTTGGGGCGTTTGCAGAAAATTGCCAGTCGGTTGCCGGGAATGGTTTACCAATTTCGTTTACGAGCTGATGGCAGCGCCAGCTTCCCTTACACTAGCGAAGGGATTCGTGATATACCGACTCAGCACGGAAGAGATTTACGAGGATGCGTCCAAAGTATTTGCCCTGGTTCATCCTGACGACTACGACGGTCTGTGGCAATCCATTCAACAATCCGCACAAGCTTGACGCCGTGGAACTAAGAGTATCGTGTAAAGTTTGACGATGACGATGACGATGATCACTGGCTACTTGGAAAAGCAATTCCGGAGTAAAAAAAACGATGGCTCTACGCTCTGGCACGGATTTATCATTGATATCAGCGAACGTAAACAGATTGAGTAGGCGCTACGTAGCAACGAGGAGCTGTTAAATATCATTACCTCCTCCGCTCATAACGCAATGATTATGCTTGATGAAGAGGGGCTTATTGAGTTCTGGAACGAATCAGCTGAAAAGATATTCGGATATACCCGAATAGAAGCACTGGGGCACAACCTGCATACAATGCTGGTGCCTCCGTCCTTTTTGGAGGCCCATATACGTGCCTTTCCACATTTTCAGAAATTATGGAGTTGTGTGTTTACTCGTTTTAAAGTCGTTATTAGGTGTCTGAACGAAAAATCAGGTTATTAAAAATAACACGCAAAATAGGGCTGCCAACTTAAGGCGGCACATGGTCGAGACTTAACCGTTCGCCACGAACGGCTTAACCTCAAGCTCTCCCGTCTTAAATTGGTAGCCCGATCAAGCTCATGACAAAAGATTTAATCGTGACTGTGGCGTCTTAACGGGTAATTGGCAGGCAGTCTATTAATCCACTCGCCAATCAATCGGCTTTTTAATTTCAGTATTTCTTAGACGGGGTGCATGCTAATATACGCAGCATAATTTAGCGCATTTGTAATTATTAGTTTGTTGAATTACAGGCACAGATACTGGCAATAGATCTACAACTTCACTGCGTTAATAACGAGTTTCCCGTCTCTATGTTCAAAGACAGATTATTTAGAAAAACAGGGCTTGCCTGGATGATGCTCGGTATCGGGTTGCTAATCACCGTTGCTGTCAGCTTTCAAGTAAAGCTAAGTCTTGACGAAGCGGCAGTAAGACGATTTACTTTTAGTTGCGATCAGGTCACCCTTGAAATTCAGGAGCGTCTGGATGCCTACGAGCAGATTCTTCGAGGCGGAGATGCCCTTTTTTCAGCGTCAGACAGTGTTGAACGCAAAGAGTGGAAAGCTTACGTCAAGTCTCTGCGATTAGGCCGAAGCGCTCTTGGTATGCAGGGAATCGGGTTTGCACAAGTTATTTCAGCGGATCAGCTTGGCACCCACGTCGCTGAGATTCGTGGTGAAGGGCTTGCCGAATACACCGTACATCCTCCCGGCAAGCGTGCCGATTATGCCCTTGTCGCCTACTTTGAACCCATCCACGATAATGATAATGACCTGAGCATTTTGGGTTTCGATATGTATTCCGAACCCATCAGGCGTGCCGCTATGGAGCAGGCTCGCGATACCGGCGAGGCAGCGCTTTCCGGAAAGGTAGGGTTAGTGCAAAAAAACGGGGCAGTCATCGAAGTAGGGGAGCTTATGTATATCCCGGTCTATCACCATGGTATACCGCTTGACACCGCCGAACAGCGACGAGTTGCCTTGAGCGGCTGGGTTTTTAGCAGTTACCGCATGAATGAGCTTATCGCCGGCATACTGGCCGATTGGGTGAGTCACGACGGCAAAACGGTTGATCTGACTATTTATGAGGGTTCTGAGGCAGTGCCAGCCAACTTGTTGTTTGATAGCCAACCGGCCATCGCGCCTGACGCGCACTCGATTTTCCACCAGCAACGGACTATCAACTTTAAAGGTCGTCAGTGGTTGCTGGAGTTTTCTGGCACCTCAACATCGTCGACTATTAGCTACTTGCCGGTAGGGATAGCGATGGCTTGTGGTCTTGTGTTCAGCGGTTTGTTGTTCGGGCTGATGCGCTCGATGATCAACACACAAGCTAATGCCGTTCGTATCGCCGACAAGCTTTCTGAAGAGAGTAAACGTCAGGCAAAATTGTTGATGGAGAACGAAGCCTTCAAGCTCGCTATCCTTAATTCCCTTGCGGCTAAAACACCAGAGGGTGCCGTTCGTATTGCCAATACGCTTTACAACGAGAGCCAACGCCAAGCTAAATTGTTGATGGAGAGCGAAGCTTTTAAGCTCACCATGATGAACTCCTTGGCAGCCGAAATTGCCGTGGTGGATCGCACCGGAGTCATTCAGACGGTTAACGAACCTTGGCGGCATTTTGATTTTAAACACCCCATTGAGTCGGGTGAATCTGGGCTCCCGTCTGACGTCGGCACTAATTATCTTGAGGTCTGCCAAACAGGCACCGGTTTCGCTTTAGAAGAAGATGCATGGCAGGCTCACGATGGCATTCAGGCGGTTCTGGACGGCAATTTATCCAACTTTAGCTTCGAATACGCCAGCCATTTACCGACGCAAAAGCGCTGGTTTATGATGACTGCTTTGCCGATGGGAGATGGTGATAGCCGTAAAGTAGTCGTTACCCATACCGATATCACAGACCGTAAGCAAGCCGAGGAGAAATTGCAGCTTTTTAGTAAAGAACAAGCCGCCATTTTTGATTCGGTAACATCGGGCATCGTACTCATCAAGGATAGTGTTATCGTGAATTGCAACCGGAAACTGGAAGCCGTTTTTGGTTATGCGACAGGTCAGCTCATCGGCAAGTCAACGCGTTGCTGGTTCGTCGACGATGCTACCTATGAAAGAAACTGTAAGGTGATCGAAGGTACCCATTTTCACCGCGTTGAGATTCAGCTCATCCGCATGGACGGCAGCCTTTTTTGGGCTCGGCTCTCAGGACAAGTCCTGGATAGCAAATATCCTGCTTTGGGTATCGTTGCGATCATCGACGATATTACCCCCGAGCATGAGGCTAGGAAAGCGTTACTTAAAGCCAAGGAGATGGCTGAAGATGCGACTCGGATAACGTCAGAATTTTTGACTAATATGAGTCACGGGATTCGCACCCCCATGAATGGTGTATTAGGCATGCTGGACTTGCTGCGCGAAACGGACATGACACCTATCCAACTTGACTGGCTTGAAACCGCGCATAGCTCAGGGGAAATATTGAGGGAAATCATCAACAATATTTTGGATTTGTCCAAGTTGCAAGCCGGTAAAGTTGAAATAGAGCAGGTTAATTTCAATCTCGTTGATCTGGTTAATGATGTTTGTGCCGCAATGATCAGGCAAGCGCATGTCAAGGGACTGGAATTGAATTGTTTTTTACCCGACTCCATACCCATTCGCTGGCGGGGAGATCCCCTGCGTATCCGTCAAGTACTGACTAATTTAATTGATAATGCCGTGAAATTTACCGAGCGAGGTGAGGTTTCTGTGCGCGTCATCGCATCTATTTCTGGTGGTACTGATGAGCTTCGATTAGAAGTACACGATACCGGTATCGGCATGTCGCCAGCGCTACAGTTACAGTTATTTGAGTTTTTTTCGCAAACGGATGGCACCCTTTTAGGGCGCTTTGACGGATCCGGATTAGGCTTGTTTATCAGCAAGAAATTAGTTGAGCTTATGGGGGGCAATATTGGCGTATCTAGCGTCAAAGGCCTCGGCTCTATCTTTTGGATAACCTTGCCAATGGTTCCAAGTGAAGGCATTGAGGTAGAAAAATTATTTTACGATTTCTCCGGTAAGGTCATCTTGGTTATTGATGATAATACGACTAACCGTAATCTGCTAAGTACTTATTTAAGTCGTTGGGGACTGCAAGTCAGGACATTTGATAATGCCCGTTCGGCACTGATGCAGTTGCAAACCGCAGCCATTAATGGGTTGGTTTACGATTTAATTCTACTCAATATGAATATGTCTGCTATGGACGGTCTAACTTTCGCAAAACAGTTGGCCGAAATACCCGCGCTGAAAAAAATACCGATCATTGTACTAATATCGGGAGATCAGCTTGCTTTTTCCGAGTATCAAGGTACCGGTATTGTTCAATGTTTATTGAACCCCGTGCGTGAATTACAACTCTTTGATGCTATGTCAAATGCCCTGCAGGGTAGCTTGCCTGCAATCCAAAAAGTGGAAAAGACTGAGCTTGAGATACCCAGCTACAAGACCAAAAAAGTATTGCTTGTTGAAGATAACAAGATCAATCAAAAAGTCATTATTGCTATGCTGTCCCAATACGACATCGACCCTGATCTTGCTGAAAATGGTCAGCTTGCTTTGGATCAGTTGTCGAAAAGTGTTTATGATTTAATTTTAATGGATTGTCAAATGCCGGTTATGGATGGTTATATCGCCACCCGTGAACTCCGACTTTTGGAAGCCCGTCAGGGCTTACCCCATCAACCGGTGATAGCGCTTACTGCTGACGCCATGAAAGGTGATCGTGAAAAATGTTTGGCTGCCGGGATGGATGATTATTTGGTAAAACCTATTGATACTGAACTATTAGAAGAGATGTTAATACATCGCTTGGGTTGAAAATGCCTTATTTTACTGAATGAAAGCCTGACCTCCACAATATTAATGCGTTGGCTCTGCAAAGGGTACAAGCGCAGCGTCAGGCAGAAATGTTGGGTATTATTGCGAGTTACTTGTTTTATGCTATAAGCGATAAAATCGTTAAAAAATAAATAAAGCATATAAAATGTGATAAAATCCCACCTATATTTAGGAGTTAGCTTGTGATCCAAGTCTTTCAATAGATCATAAAAAAAAGCTACAATTTTATGCAATTAGGTAAGGAACGTGCATAAAATAAGATAATTATTAGACGCTTATTACCTTCCTTGGTAAAGGCGATTAGGGAATTTAAAATTAAAGTTGCTCAACTTGATTTCTTACACACTCCCAATCTTTAATTTTAAAAAGAACTGACTGGATTATGATAAACGACATGCTGCGTTTGCAAAAGTTATGGAAAAAAAAATCACAAGCCAAAGGAATTGTCGGTATCAGTTATCGACCCGATGGTATCGCGATAGCGATTTCCGATTTTGTCGAGAATAAAAAACCCCTACTAAAACATTGCAAATTTATCCCCGCGCTAGACATTAGCGATCATCCCCGGATACTGGGTGATCTTGTCTCCCAGCATCATCTTAACGATTACGACTGCCATTTAGTCCTGACTACCAACAATTATAGCCGCATAAATATTGAAACACCGGCGGTCGCCGAAAATGAAATAGCCAAAGCCATTCACTGGAAAATTATTGACCTTTTTGACTTCCCCATTGATGATGCATTTGTAGATTATTATTCCTTGCCGGTATCAATACACGCAAGCGGTAATAAAATGTTGGAGGTTTTTGCCTGCCCCAAGGTATTTATTGAGAAATTGGCTGATAAATCCTCACGGGCTGGTTTACAGCTTAAAGTGATTGAGATTCAGGAGACTGCTTTGCGCAATTTGGCAGAATTACTTCCAGAAAATGAAAGCGGTGTTGCGCTGTTTATACTCGATGAGTTTTCGGGAACCCTGCTGATACAAAAAGAAGGGATTATTTATCTTTCCCGTAATTTTCATATAGGCTACCTTGATCTGGAACTGGATTCGCAAAATAATTCTGCTTATGGTCAGAGCAAAGTTGAACAAGGCAATCTGGCGCTGGAGATACAACGATCACTGGATTACGTTGAAAGCTATTATGGCATTACCCCGGTTTCAGGATTGGCAGTCGTTCCGTTGGCGAGAAATACGCAGGCGTTATTAACCCTTCTTAATAATAATCTGGGTATTACTGCTAATGTCATCGATATTTCAGTGCTTGTTAGTAGTGATATTTCACTGAATGACGTTACCCAGTCAAAGTGTTCAGGCGTTATAGGATCCACGTTGCGTCACGCAGAGAGTGCTTTGTGATACAACAGATTAATTTATATGCCGACATCCTCAAGCAACAGCAAAAAAATGCGGTTATAAAATTATACTTGACCTGCGCGGGTGCAGTGCTTTTGGTATGGATGGGTTTTAGTGCCTATTTACTATGGGATATCAGTAAGGCTGAAGCAGAGCTACAGAGCGCACAACTTATGTTAAAAAACGAACAGGCAAAAGCCAATATTCTCCCCTCAAGCATTGCGACTGAGCCTGTGCTCAACACTCCGTTGCTTGCAGAAATCAAACAACTGCAAGACAGCATTAACGAAGCCACTCAAATCATGGCGTTACTGACGGAAAGTCAGAGCCTTGTAGTACCCAAGTTTTCAAGCTATTTTCAGACGCTCGCTGACCAATTCGATCCCGATGTCTGGATAACCGCTATTCATGTCGCCGGAAAAAGTCGTAACGTAAGTCTTGAGGGCAGTACCTTTAAGCCGGAAAAAGTGCCGAAAATATTGGATAAATTATTACAAGACCCTACTTTTAAAGACCAATCTTTCGATAAATTTGTTATGCAACCGTCTCCCAATAAACCGGAACAGACGGACTTTACATTGAGAAGTTCCAAGCAACCGTTAGCCGTAAAAGCACATGCTCAATAACCTTCAGGAAAAGTTTTCAAGCCTCCGTCTGCGTGAGAAAATTATCGTTATTGCGGTATTACTGGCCGCTGTAGGAACTGCATGGAATTACTTTTTTTATCAGTCTATTTTACAAAGACAAAATACAGTCAAACAACAATGGGCGGCTCTTAACGCACAAAAAACGCCTCAGAAGCAAGCGCCAGCGACGGTTAACAGCCCCGACAAAACCGCTACTAATGCGGACAATCAAAAAAAACTGATTGAATTGAAGGTTCAATACGATCAGCTGCAAGAACAGATTCTGTTATTCGGTAACAAAAATTTTGTACCGGCCTCATTAATGGCAAAAGTCTTAATCGATGTTCTTAAAGATAATAAGCAACTGACTATGAGTAAACTCGAAACGCTGCCCGCAACACCCTTGTTGGAGTTAAGGCAGAGTAATCGCTCTATTTACAAACATGAACTGGCTATCCTATTTAAAGGTAATTACCCGGATACCGATGCTTACCTTAAAGTGCTGGAAGCACTGCCTTGGGTTATTAACTGGGAGAGTATTGATTATAAGGTTAAAGAGTACCCGCTGGCTGAAATCAGCATTCACTTCGTCACCTTTAGTTTTGATAAGGACTGGTTGGGTGTTTAAATTCTTGGTTAGCCTGTTGTGGCTCATGCTTTTTTCATTACCTTGTGTTGCCGAATTACGCGATCCCACCCGGCCGGGATACCCGACCAGTTCAGAGCTTACCGCTGGTAAGGTCGAAGTGACATCTCGATTATCCGGCATCTGGATTACCAAAACCTCACGCTGGGTAATGCTCAACGGTGTTAAGGCCAAACAAGGCCAGACCATTGCCGGAGCTATCAACATTATTAAAATACGTAAAAACGAAGTGACCATCAATCAAAATGGTACTATCAAAATTTTGCAATTAGTTCAAAGTCCTAATAGGAATCCATAAATGGTAAAGATGTCCCCGCCCACTTTTTTTACGACTATCGCGCTGCCGTTATTGCTGATGTCCTGTTCGTCTGTACAGAAACCTGCATCCACCCCAATCCCTGTCATTTCGGCTAAAAAATCAGCACCGATTCCCGCCAACCCCCTAACGACAGAGAGTCTTGCCAAGCCGGAAGCTAGTTACCAGCCGTCGACCGCCAGATACAAAGCCGAGCATTCACTTAATGTATCTGTGCATCAAATTGATGCCCGCGAATTTTTTATGAGCCTGGCGGTTGATTCTAATGAAAATATGTTGGTGCATCCTGAGGTTACCGGCTTAATCTCACTGGAATTAAAAAATGTTAATGTGCCCTTAGTGTTGGAAGCCGTACAAAAAGTCTATGGCTATGATTATAAAAAAACCGAAATTGGTTATGTTATCTACCCGGCAACCTTACAAACAAGAACCTTCAAAATTGATCGCCTGGATTTATTACGCCAGGGTAAATCCAGCACTTACGTGACCTCCGGGCAGACAGGAAGCTCAACTTCAGGTTATGGTGGTTCATCGTCAATGTCATATTCAGGCGTGGGTGGTTTGCCGGGCAATCAACCGGGGGGCAATAATCAGTCTAATACGAGTGCGGGTGGGGCGGCTCCGCGAACCTCGGGCAGCTCAATCACGACCACGACAGAAACCGATTTTTGGAAAGAGCTTGATGAGGCCTTACATGCCCTGATTGCCGTCGATAAAGACGCAGCCGTGGTCATTAATCGACAATCGGGCGTTGTTATTGCGCGGGCAAAATCGATGCAATTACGTGAAATTGACAACTTTTTAACCACCACCCAAAATCAGATCAGTCGACAAGTCATACTTGAGGCTAAAATACTGGAAGTGACACTGGATGACAAACATCAAGATGGTGTGAAATGGAGCAGCATTGTCAGGGAGGGGCTGCAAGCTTTTGCAACTAGCGGAGTCTATACGCTGACTGCCAATGCCGGCAGTTTTGTGGCCGGCGATTTTACCGCCGTTGTCGACCTGCTTGAGTCTCAAGGTAAAACCAACGTATTGTCAAGTCCGCGTATTGCGACCTTAAATAATCAGCAAGCCATTATCAAAGTGGGAGAAGATGCGTCTTTTGTTACCGGAGTTTCTCCCGGTATTGTGGCGACGGGAGGGTTCTCTAATGCTGTGACTAAGCCTACGCCTGTTCTAACACCGTATTTTTCCGGTATCGCGTTGGATGTTACGCCGCAAATAAATGATAGCGGGGATATTAGCTTACATATACATCCTGCTATTACTGAGGTTAAAAATAAGGATGTAGAATATACCATTGATGGTATAGGCTCCACCTCGACGGTACCCACTGCGCTAAACATTATTAGGGAGACTGACAGCATCGTTAAGGCCAAAAATGGCCAAATCATTGTCTTGGGTGGTTTAATGCAAGATCGTAAGCAAGAAGATAAGGAAGGTGTTTTTGGCTTTTCCAGAATCCCTTATCTGGGCAAGCTCTTTAGAACTGACACAGGTAGAAACACAAAGACGGAATTAGTTATCTTGCTTAAAGCCACCTTAATCAGTAATGAAGCAGACTGGAAAAATGATATTGACACTAGCCAGCAGCGCCTTAAGGCACTGGATGCACAGCCGCGCTGGCAGTAAAACCCCTCATGTCTACAGTAATGGATAGCGGAAAAAAAATTCTTGTCGGCACTTGGATGGTTGAGCGAGGGCTGATAACCGATGAGCAACGATTATTCGCCTTGGCCGAACAAAAAAAGACCGGTAGAAAACTGGGATCGATACTGATTGATCTTAACTATATTAAAGAAATTAACTTTGTTGATTTTCTGGCGTGGCAATTAAATATTCCGTTTCTGGATATTGCACGATACCCAAGAATTCCTGAAATCGTAAAGATGTTGCCGGAAACACTGGCGCGCCGCTTTCGGGTTTTATTGCTGGAAAATAATGCCGACGATGCACTACTGGCCATGGCAGATCCTACCGACTTAATGGCGCAAGATGAATTATCGCGGGTGCTTAAAAAACCCATTCGAGTCGCGGTCGTCATAAAATCGGAATTATTGACGGCCATTGATCAATCCTATCGGCGCACCAGTGAAATTGATGTCTTGGCAGAAAAATTGGGTGCCGAGTTATCAGAAAACTTCCTCAATATTGATGCCCTGCTGATCTCTGATGAAGTCGCTGACGCACCGGTTGTCAAGTTATTACAATCCTTATTTGAAGACGCCATACAAGCCAAGGCTTCTGATATACACATTGAACCTGATGAAAGCGTATTGCGTATCAGGCAGCGGGTAGATGGCGTATTAATTGAGCACGTACTGGATGAAGTCAATATCGCTTCGGCCTTGGTGATTCGCTTAAAACTGATAGCCGGACTTAATATCTCCGAAAAGCGGATACCCCAAGATGGCCGCTTTAATATCCGTGTGCAAGGACGTACGCTGGATGTCAGAATATCCACGTTACCGATACAACATGGTGAGTCAGTGGTTATGCGCTTGCTTGATCATTCAGAGGGATTGCTGGATCTTGATAATTTGGGGATACCTGCGGATATTCTTGCCCGATTTAGACGCTATATTAACAATCCGCAGGGGTTGATTTTGGTGACAGGGCCTACCGGTAGCGGTAAAACCACCACGCTTTATGCCGCGTTGAGCGAAGTTAACAAACCGGAAACCAAAATTATTACCGCCGAAGATCCGGTCGAGTACAGCTTGCCCAGAATCAATCAAGTGCAGATTAACGAAAAGATTGGTCTGACTTTTCCCAACGTCTTGCGCTCGGCATTGCGTCAAGATCCCGATATTATTCTGGTGGGTGAAATCCGTGATACAGAAACGGCGCAAATTGCCATCAGGGCTTCAATAACCGGCCATTTGGTAATGTCTACGTTGCATACCAAAGGGGCCATTGAAACCGCTACGCGCTTATTGGATATGGGTATTGAAGGTTATATTTTGGCCAGCGCCCTACAAGTTATTATTGCCCAGCGTCTGGTGCGTAAAATTTGTCAATATTGCATTGAGCCGATAGCGCTTGAACCTGGACAGTTAATCTGGTTGGAAGCCAGCCAGAACAAAAGCTATGCGCATGTCAGCTTTAAGCAAGGGCGTGGCTGCCAACAGTGTAACTTTACCGGCTATAGGGGGCGAATGGGTATTTATGAGTTGCTGGATCTGCAAACTGAAACGCTGAATGCCTTGCGTCGTAATGATGCCATCGGTTTTGCCACGGCCGCTTTGCAAACCCCGGGTTTTATTCGTCTCTCAACCTGTGCGGCGGAATATGCCGCACAAGGCATTACGACGGTCAATGAGGTTTTACGCGTAACCGGCAGCGGCGAATAACATGGCGCATTTTAAATACAGCGCACGCAGTGACACCGGCCAACAAGTTATTAAAGTGATTCAAGCCGAAAACACCCAAGCAGTCGCTGATATTATCAGAAGGCAGGGTCTGATACCGGTGACCATTACCCCGGTGGTTGTCGGCACTGATATTATTGAGCGATTTAACCAATGGCAGGCGTTAAAGAGTCTTAATCTTGGCGATTTGGTCATTTTCAGTCGGCAAATGTACAGCCTGACCAAGGCCGGCGTTCCGTTATTTAGAGCGATACGCTGCCTGACCGAATCAACGCGCAATATTGCCCTCGTCGCTACACTCAATGATGTTGCCAATCGTCTTGAAGGCGGTTCGCCATTAAGCCAGGCGATGATGCAACATAAAAAAGTGTTTAATTCCTTGTTTATCAGTATTATTCACGTCGGTGAGGTGAGTGGCGGCCTGGATATGGCATTTTTACAAATATCCAACTATCTGGAGCGGGAAAAAAAAATCCAAAGTAGTATTAAGTCGGCACTTCGCTACCCAAGCATGGTACTTGCCGCTATTAGTATTGCCATGGTGATCATTAATATCTATGTGATTCCTTCTTTCAAAGGAACCTTTGATAGTTTACATGCAGAACTACCCTGGCAAACCAAATTATTGATGTCGATCTCCAGTTTCACGGTGAGTTATTGGTTGTATTTACTGACAGGGGCATTGCTTTTAACGGGCTTAATTATCAAATACATCAACACGGTAAAGGGTCGTCTGCATTGGGACTGGTTAATGTTACACCTGCCCGTCGTCGGCAGCTTGGTTCAGCGCTCGTCGATGGAACGCTTTTCCCGGTCATTTGCCATGACACTCAGTACCGGTGTGCCACTGACACAAGGTCTTGCCATTGTTTCCACGGCCATCGGCAATAGATATATTACCTCCAAGCTGGATCAAATGCGCATCGGCATCGAAAGAGGCGACACCATTAGTCGTATGGCCAAAAGTACCGGGCTGTTTACGCCACTGGTCGTGCAAATGATAGCGGTGGGAGAAGAAACCGGAAACATCAGTGATATGCTGTTGGAAGTGGCTGATTTTTACGAAATGGAAGTGGATGCCGCCTTAGAAAACCTGACCAGTGCGATTGAACCCATTTTAATTGTCGTCATTGGCATGATGGTATTGGTACTGGCGCTGGGTATCTTTTTACCCATGTGGGATTTATCGAGTGCGATGAATAAGCATTAACCGGAGGTCAGGCTTTGCCTGACAGTCAGGCAAAGCCTGACCTCCAGTAGTGTGCGCATCGCGCACCACAACCATACCCGCTGAGTTAATGTGTGCGATGCGCACCTTAATCTTACCGCTTTCGTGTTTTTCGTGGACTAATGTCTTGGTTTTTCTTTGTGAACTTCGTGTCTTCGTGGTGAATTAATCGCGACTACTGTCTTATGGAGGGAGGGTGGAGAGCTCATTATAGAGGGATGCCTCAATTTCTCTTGATATGTAATCGGCACCGCTGTAGGTTCCAAATTCACTGTGTGCGGTTATAGCGTAAACGTAAACCTTATTGCTACCTTCCAGATAAGGAATGTATCCCGAGAGATTACACTTTATCGTAACCGTAAATTCGGGCAGGGCAGCAAGTGGTAACACGGCTTTTGTATTGACTGCCTCACAGCCTTTCGCTTGTCCTTGAATATTGACGGTATCTTTGCTGATGGTGGCAGCCGCCCAGTTTATACCGGCTTTTGCGGCTTGGTAAGCTCTGGCGTTTTGCAGGGCATCGCTGGTGGTTGTGTGTTCTACGCCACTCAGTCTCACCATATAACTGCCCACTAAAGCGAGCACCACTAAAATAAAAATAGCCATGACCAAGGTAAAACCGTGTTGTTTGTTGTTATGGCTATTAGGGAATGCGCTCATGGCAGATTATCCACATGAACCTGATGCTGCAATTGAACCGATTCACCCGCTTCATCCGTTAGGGCAATTTCCAATGTCACCAAGCCGGAGCGCGTGGCAGTGCCGGTGGCATAAGTAAACTGACAGCTTGCGATGTTGTCGGCTTGCACCTGACTTGATACAGTGGTTGGCAGGTTGGGCTGGGCTTTGGTTATGGGATAAAAGTCATAACGCAATAATTGCTTGTTGATACAGGCGTAGGTAATGGGGGTATCAACAATAAAAAACCGTTGCTCCGGTGAGGCAAGAGGAAATGCAAAAGGATTAAATTTAATGATTTTAGGATTAGTTGACAGGGCGAGTGTAGCTAGATTGTTGCCTGTGTAAGCATTGCCGGCGCTATCGCCGGTATTAAAAACGACCAAATACTTGGGCTTATCAGCGATAGGCGTATCGGTTGATTTAAACTCGCTTAACGTGCCCATGACTTCAAAGCAATGGTCGTTAAGAGAGATGTTTAGCACATCATCGGCTAAACTTCCGCAGCCAGCGTCAGGTGGTAAGGGTGCTGTGAGGGTCGCGGATGCTTTTCGATAACGCCCGCCATCAATTGTATGCAGTAACTCAATGACACTCCCCCCTCCGGTTATACGCAGGCTGTTCGGTAGCGCCTGATGAATATCCCGTTGCATGCGTCGTAAGGCAATATCAGCCGTATCAACCAAGGTCGCACGGCGTTTCAGATCAAGATAACTGGTTATCGGCAGAGTGATAAGTTGGGTGGTTAGACCTGCCAAAATGCCGATGATAACAATCACCACAACCAATTCAATCAGGGTGAAGCCGTTGGATTTACGTGGGGTCATATTAATAGTCAAACTTATAACCGATCAAAATAAGCGGCGCCGGTAATCGAGGCTCGGTCACTGTGACAGTAATTACTTTTGCCGACACACCAGAAACGTCAACGGGTGCAGCTACTGACACCGACACATTATAAGTAGACAAAGTAGTTACCTGATTGCCCTTTTGATCATATACACCGGTATTGTTTAAGTTGTTATAGTTATCGACATTG
Organism: Methylococcaceae bacterium; assembly: GCA_037129595.1. Classification (GTDB taxonomy): domain Bacteria; phylum Pseudomonadota; class Gammaproteobacteria; order Methylococcales; family Methylomonadaceae; genus Methylobacter_C. The sequence continues at coordinate 17,767 of JBAXUR010000031.1, forward strand.
TCATAACTGGCACGCTCGGCACCCGTGTTGGAGCCAGAATACGCCTGTAACAAAATCTCTTCCAGATAAGATTCGGCAATGGCTATTGCCTCGTATTCAACGACAGGATCGGCGCTGTGACTGACCGTTAAGTTGATCACTGAAAAAATACCGGTGAGGGCAATACTGATAATAACGATGGAGATGACCAGCTCAACGAGTGTTACACCGGTTTGTTGATGCGGGGTAATCAGTGCATTAGGGTGTTTCATAAACAAAACCAGTGGCCGCAACGACGGCAATCATTTTATCATTGGCAACCGTTAATGTCACCGCAGCGGACGCTAGGCCCAAGGCATTAAAATAAAAGCTTGAGGGACTTGCGGTTAACGATACGCCATTTTCAGCGTGCGTATAAGCAGCCTCACCAGTGCCGGGGTGTCGAACAGGTAAAGAAAAATCAGTGGTGCTGGTGCTGGTGCAGAGGCTACGGTCAGCCGGACGGTTTAAGGTATAGCGATTATCAGCGACCGACACCTGGATATGGCAGCCGGTGGCGACCGCCAGTTTTTGTGCGTAGCGCACGGCACTCAGCGTGTCATCGAAAAATAATTGTTTTTGATAGCTGGAAACAGCAAAGAATTTTGGCAGCGCGGTTGCTGAGAGTATCCCCAGCAACACTAACGTCATGACCAATTCAATCAGCGTAAAGCCTTTTTGACGGGTCAGATAAGCCATTATGTTAGCCGTAATGGCTTATCGGGTTGATTAAATGCTTAACAGCCGGTTGTGTTTATAACAGCAGTTGGCGCAGCAGTAGCTGTAGCGGCTGTGTAGGTAATGATGCAAGTCGTTGAGGTTGTTGCACTCAAAAGAGTTATTACACCGGCAAGATAGGAATATTCTGAAGACAGTGTCATTGCTTTATCAAGACCACCAGCAGCCAATGCTGGATAGCCATAGGCCGTAGTTACTACATTACCTTCCAATGTAACACTGCCAGTTGCTGCCATTGGAGTAGTACTGCCTGTGGCGGTTGCTCCCATTAACGCTTGGGCATGAGTGATTGCTATCGCTGCATTAGCTGCACCTAAGGCACCATTTAATGTCGCTACGCGAGCTTCTTTTTGCATATCAGCAAACTTGGGTAATGCTGTGGCGGCTAAAATACCCAGAATCACGATGACCATGACCAGTTCTATCAGCGTAAAGCCTTGTTGTTTATTCATATTCAATTTGATGTTCATGGTCTTTGCCTTTTTAACGATGGATGTATTAATAAAATGTCTATCTACTCAAAGTAGGTCAGATTAAGGTTAAATGGTTAACTGAGTGGAGTCGAAGCCGATAACGCGCTTCGACTCCACTCAGTGAACGGTCTCTTTTAATGCTAACCGTATTGATGGTTAAGCTTTTTTGCTTGCCCCGTCTAAAGTGGGTAGCCTTTTTGTTAAGCTTCTTGCAAGATTCAATTAACGTCCTTTTAAAAAGTAAGATTTTATCGTTACCTGTTTAAAATTACCCTCGTTTCTTATGGTTTTCTTAAGAACCGTGATTAGAATATCATAAATAAAATATAATTAATAATTATTATAACGAATTTAATGTTTTTCATTTTTTATAGTATGTATTCGGTATCCATAAGCGCCTTGAAAATAATGAAAATAATGAAAAAAATTAAAATATCGAAAATAAAATTAAATCATGATACAGAATTGTCTATACGAGTTGCACACGTTCTCAAATACCGTAGGGGCAGAAGATAAGCTGCCCTCTGTTATGTTGCGTGTTATCAGGGTAGAAAATTTTCTACCCCTACGGATTACCTTGATAGTCGCGTCGGGTTAGCGACAGCGTAACCCGACAAATTGACGTGTCTCATAATAGTAGTAGGGTGGGCATCGCGCACCACCATACACATCAACTCAAAGATATTAATTCACCACGAAGACACGAAGTTCACAAAGAAAAACCAAAGAAAAGTTTTCGTGTTCTTCGTGTCTTCGTGGTGAAATGTCTTAAGTTGAAGTCTATGGGTTAGCGACCTCGTAACCCGATAAATCGAAGTGTCTCGCTTGCGCTCGAAAAGCCTTATTCCGGCCTACGCTTGTTATCTTTAAAATCGAAATTATCTATCTGATGATTTATAGCTACTTATTCGTTTTGAGGGAGTAAACTATTTACAATTTTGGGATACTTTCTTTAATCTTAATTAATGCGTTAATTAGCACCAATGAAGCCTTATGCACAATCACTGTTTGTCTCTGTCTAAAACCACAGCCCGATGGCTGCTGTTGCTGATGTCGCTGTTAATGTTATTAGTGACGGCTCAACCGGCACAGGCGAAGGACTACACGTTTTCTCCTTATTCTCTCTTAGGATTAGGTAATCATCTACCTCTCGGTTGTCACCAGAACTTGCTCAATTTCACTGCATACACTTGTACTCAGGCAGTAACCCTGGCGGCAGGCGACACGATTAGGATTATCAGCAGCAGCATCACCACCATTACTATCAACGGGGCGTTCGACACGGGTGCCGGGGTCATGATCAACTCAGACGGCACCAAGAATCTCACTACAGGCGGCACACCGACTCTCACTATGGTAGTAAATGGGGCGGCCACCTTGGGAACAGGCTCCATCCTGAACGGAGACCTGACCACAACCGAGGCCGGTGCCGTTAGCGTCGCCGTCGGGAGTTGGATCAACGGCAACGTCGTCACCGATATTGGTTTTGTCGCCATGGGAGCCGCCACCCTTGAGAATAAAACAGGCATCAGTGGCAGCATCAGCACCGGCACCGGCTTAGTCGGTCTGGGGGCGGGTGCCTACGTCGGCGGGCCGGTCAACACCGTCATCGGCTATGTCGGACTGGGGGCGGGTGCCACCATCAACGGGGCAGTAACCACCACCAGTGCTGGCTATGTCGGGCTGGGGGCCGGAGCCATCATCAATGGAAATGTCTCTACAGGGACCGCTGGCGCGGTGATTCTGGGGGCTAACTCCAGTGTCATCGGCTCAATCACGGTCCACGGCACCACCGGTGCGGACTACGTAACCACGGCGGATTCATCAACGGTCAGCTGCAATATCAGCACCGCTGGCAGTTACGTCACGCTGGGTGCGAACACCCAGGTGGGTGGCAGTGTCACCGCCAAAGATTACGTCACCGTGGGGGCGGGCTCCTACATCAATGGCAACATCACCTCCACGGAAAACTACGTCGTCGTTGGCGATCTCAGTACGGTGCTAGGCACGGTAAAGTACGCAACCTACCAAACGATTGATATAGGAAGCCATGTTTACAACTACGTGATTGATACATCGGCCTGCGGAGCCGCGCCTCCTCCCGGTATTCCGGTATCCGGGTCGACAGCAACCGGTTTGTTTGATTGCCTGGAGACGGGAAGTCAAACCGCTTCTTTGTACACCAAGCTGGCGGGTACTGATTTTAAGTTTGATATTGTCGCGCTTAAGACCGACAAAACACTGAACAGCAACTACGTGGCGGTGGGTGGTAATCCTAAATATGCCCGAGTGGAGTTGTTTGACGATACGTCACCGGCCAATTGCCCGACCTATACTAATGATCCGGTGACTCCTATGCAAATAGCTACTTTTACCTCAAGTTCAGGCGGGCGCACATTGCCGACATTGCCGGTCAATTTTAACCTTCCCGGTGTTTACAAAAAGCTGCGCTGCCGCGTTACCGAATGCACTAATAGTACTTGTACAACGGTTAGCGCGACTGCCGAACAGTCTTGTTCATCTGATCAGTTTTCGGTGCGGCCCATTGCGGTTACCTTGATGAGTTCTGCCAATGCCGTTGCGCCATCTTCAACTTCAACGCCCCTTATAAAGGCGGGTGTCGGTTTTAATCTAAGTGCCAGTACTACCGGTCTTGACAATTATTCGGGTTTATTGACGCTGTATAGTAATAAACTCACGGTAGAGAACCCCAATCAGGACATCACCCAGCCAAACACCGGAGTGATAGGTACGCTTACGCCTATCACGCTAACCGCTAATACCACAGTCAGCAATGCGACTTATAGTGAAGTGGGTTATCTTTATCTGGCACAGGGTTCTTACCGTGATGACTCTTTTACAGCGGTGGACAGTGTCAAAGGTGATTGCATCATCAACAATCTGTCTGATAGTTTGAGTGGAGGGCAATACGGCTGTAGTATCGGCAATACGATCCCATTATCTATGGGGCGCTTTATCCCCGATCATTTTGGTGTGGTTGGATCGGTGGTAACCCGTAGTGAATTACAGCTTACGGAGCTTCAAAAGATGCCGTTCAGCTATATGGAAGAACCTATGCAGCTTACGTTGATGGTGACTGCTTATAATAAAAGTGAAGGAGCCACTTTTAATTATCAGGAGAAATTTGCCAAGCTCAATACGACAGACTGGAGCGCTACCGACTTATCTAATTGGACTTGTATTGACGTGTCGTGCATGGGTTTGTCTGCAACCAGTGGCACGATGCCACTCACTGATCGTCTAGTTATTGATACTACCCGTCTTAATAGCAAGCTTCCAAGTAATACCACGGCATTGGGCGACAATGGCTGGAGCAATGGGAGTAGCCATTTTGCTGTGAATATTCTGCTTAAGCGTTACATTAATCCCGATAGCAATGTTAATCCGAGTGGTCGTGTTAGCCCTGATGGCCCTTATGACGTGCTGAAACTGGGAGCCAAGCCGCGTGATTTAGATGGGGTTACGTTGCCGCCGAAAGCGGCAGCCGATTCCACGCATTGTGTTAATTTGGATGCGTTAACCGGCGTTGAAAACCCAGACTGCGCGTTTGTCGGAGCTGTCGAAACTGATTTGCGAAGGAAGGTTATTGAGACAAAAGTCCGATTTGGTCGCCTGAGTCTTGAAAATGCCTATGGATCAGAATTGCAGAGTTTAATTATCCCGGTTGAGGCGCAATACTGGAATGGCAGTAGCTTTGTTAGGAATGATGACGATAACAATACCTCGCTGGCAGACAGCAATATCGTAGTCGGAAATTATCAGGGCGGAATTTTGGCCAAGGACGTTGCAATTCCACCCAAATTTGGCACTTTCGATGCGGCTGGTAATTGTATTATCACTGACACTACAAAAAATGGTGTTATGAGCGGGGGTAAAAGCTGTATTCTTTTCTCTAAACCCTTGATTTCAGGTAGTGTCGATTTGTTGGTCAATTTAGGTGGTACGGGGATACCCGCTATTTGCCCTGTACCATCAGGATCTGCTGAAAACTTAAATCCTGAAAATATGGCTTATTTGAGAGGCAACTGGTGCGGTGAAAATTACGACCGTGATCCTACAGGCCAAGTCACTTTGGGTATCTATAAGGATAATGGTAAGGGGGGGAATCGTTTAATTTATTTTCGTGAAGTTTATTAAGGTGTTGAAATCTTCAAGCGTTCTTGTATGGATTGAAACGAAAGCCAACACTTATTGCTTTCTGCTCGACAACGCAATTTTAACTATTTCTACGACATTATTACCGAAAAATATGGCTGAACAAAACAAAGAGTCAAAGCTACGAATGTTGCTATGAGATGCTACTCACCATCATCATGTTAAGCTGTGTATTACGGCTCAAAGCTGCCTCAAGCTTTCCAATTATTCAATCAGGTTCTTGATGACGCTGCGCATCAAAACCACATAATGGTATTGTAACCTATGAACAACATAACTAAAGAGGAGCTGGTACAGGCACTGCAAGTTTGCGCGGCAGAACCTATTCATCAGATTGGTAATATTCAGCCGCACGGTGCAGCACTGGTTTTTAGTGCCGATAGCCTGCGCACGGTACTTCAGGTCAGTGCCAATATTGATCAGTTTATTGACTTGCCTACAGAGGGGGCGCTTGGCAAGCCTATTTCCCAATTGCTAGGGGCGGCTTCGGCGCTTCAGATTGAGCAGTTGCTTCAAAAGGCTCAAGCGTACAAAACAGCTACTGGATTAATCTGTGCTAGCTATCAACAAATAGCTGTTGAACTTGATGCTTACATTTATAGAGCCGACGAGTTTTGGGTGTTGGAGCTCTGTCAGGATGACGGCTTACCCAAGGCAGAGAAACTGGGCGAACTGCTTATGCATGCCCAAGAGTCATTGCTGGCTGTAGAGTCAGATACCGAAATCATTAAGTACTTTGAACAGATCACCGATCTGGTGCAGGCGTTGACCGGCTATGACAGTGTTATGGTTTATCGTTTTGAAAGTAATTGGGACGGTCAGGTTATCGCACAAAGTCGTATCGAAACCGCCACCTGTTATATGGGCAATCAGTTTCCTGCGAGTGATATTCCGGCACAGGCGAGGGAGCTTTACACCAAAAATTACGTGCGTATCGTCAGTAATGTTATTGCTGAGCCGGTTTTCCTTTTGCCAACATTAAATCCGGTCAGTCAACAACCCCTCGATATGACTTATTCGGCATTGCGTAGTCTGTCCCCCATTCATATGGAATACCTGCACAACATGGGGGTTCAAGCTTCCATGGTAATTTCATTGCTCCAAAATGGCCGTTTGTGGGGTTTAATTTCTTGCCATCACCTGACCTCAAAACGGGTGTCTTTCGCGATGCGTGATGCAGCGGTGTTTATATCCCGAATGGTATCAACAGAACTAACGGCAATTGAAACAAGACTAGAGCGGAAACTACTCAGTAAGGCCTCACAAATAAAAACGGCGCTACTTAAATCAATCATCACTCAATCAGAAGCCGATGTTTTGCAAAATTTAAGCGCTGATTTACTTGATTCAGTAGAGGCGTCGGGTTTGATTATTGTTGTTGAAGGCAGGCGTTATTTACACGGGCAGGTTCCGGAACCTGCGGCCATTGATGCGCTCTTGGACTGGTTAGGCAAGCAGCCAATCACTGATGTTTGCTGTTGTGATTATCTGTCCGAACAATTCCCGCCCGCCAGTGCTTATAAAGAAATAGTATCCGGAATCATAGTGACGACGTTATCAAGTGATATGCGCAATTGTATGGTGTGGTTACGTAAAGAGAAGACGCGCACCCTTAAATGGGCGGGCAGTTATAAGCAAGGTCTCGTGCAAACCCCGTCGGGTCATTTTCAACTTAATCCTCGAAGCTCTTTCGAAAGCTGGACAGAATTATCGCGTGGCCACTGTGCGCCTTGGACGACCATTGAGATTAACATTGTTAATGCTTTTGGAAAAATTCTGTCGAAAGGTTTGGCGCAAAAACATAAAGTACAACTGGCAGAAAATTTACGAGTAGAGCTCTTGGGGCGTTTGCAGAAAATTGCCAGTCGGTTACCGGGGATGGTCTACCAATTTAGATTGCGAGCTGATGGTAGCACCGACTTCCCTTTCGTCAGCGAAGGTATTCGTAATGTATACCGACTTAACCCCGAAGACGTTCACGAGGATGGGTCCAAAATATTCTCCTTAACTCACCCCGACGACTACGACGATCTGTGGCAATCCATTCAACAATCCGCACAAAACCTGACGCCGTTTAATCATGAGTTTCGACTTAAGTTTGACGATGGCACCGTGCACTGGCTGCACGGCAACTCCATGCCAGAGCGGGAAGCCGATGGCTCTACGCTCTGGCACGGCTTTATCACTGATGTTACCGAACGTAAACAAAACGAGCAGGCGCTACGGAGTAACGAGGAGTTGTTAAATATCATTACCTCCTCCGCTCATGACGCAATGATTATGCTTGATGAAGAGGGGCTCATTGAGTTTTGGAATGAGTCGGCTGAAAAGATATTTGGATATACCCGAATAGAAGTGCTAGGGTGCAACCTGCATGCAATGTTGGTACCACTGTCTTTTTTGGAGGCTCATATAAGTGCCTTTCCACATTTTCAGAAAACCGGTGAGGGTGCATTTATTGGCAAAACTTATGAGGTTTACGGACTTCGCAAGGGCGGTATCGAGTTTCCCATGGAGCTATCTCTCTCCGCCGTGCAGGTGAAAGGTACCTGGCATTCTATTGGCATAGTGCGAGACACCACCGAGCGTAAGCAGGTGGAAGAGGCTCTTGTGAAGGCTAGCGCTCTGCAGAGCGCTATTTTTAATAGCGCCAATTTCTCAAGTATCGCCACTGACGCGAAGGGCGTAATTCAAATTTTTAATGTCGGCGCAGAGCGCATGCTGGGCTATACGGCCGATGAAGTGATAAACAAGATCACGCCCGCTGATATTTCCGATTCACAGGAAATTATCACGCGTGCAAAAGCCCTCACCGACGAGCTCGAAACACCCATTGCACCTGGCTTTGAGGCATTAGTATTTAAGGCCTCACGCGGTATCGAGGATATTTACGAATTAACTTATATTCGCAAGGATGGCAGTCGCTTTCCTGCGGTTGTTTCCGTCACGGCACTGCGTGATGCACAAGAAACCATCATTGGTTATTTGTTGATCGGCACCGACAATACTGCCCGCAAGGAGGCAGAAGCAGCGCTCATCAAGGCCGGTGCGTTACAGAGTGCTATTTTTAACAGCGCTAATTTTTCGAGTATCGCCACTGACGCGAAGGGCGTTATTCAAATCTTTAATGTCGGTGCAGAAAATATGTTGGGCTACACGGCCGATGAGGTGATGAACAAGATTACCCCCGCTGATATTTCCGACCCACAAGAAGTCATCGCACGCGCCAAAGCCCTGACAGCCGAACTCGAAACGCCCATTGCCCCCGGCTTTGATGCATTAGTATTTAAGGCTTCACGCGGTATCGAGGATATTTACGAGCTGACGTATATCCGTAAAGATGGCAGTCGCTTTCCTGCGGTCGTGTCCGTTACGGCACTGCGTGATGCGCAGAATGCCATTATTGGTTATCTGCTAATTGGTACCGACAATACGGCACGCAAGCAGGCCGAAGAAGCGTTGTTGCAGGCGGGTGCTTTACAGAACGCTATTTTTAACAGCGCTAATTTTTCGAGTATCGCTACCGATGCGAAAGGCGTTATTCAGATATTTAATGTCGGCGCAGAAAATATGTTGGGCTACACAGCGGATGAAGTACTGAACAAGATTACCCCCGCTGATATTTCCGATCCACAAGAAGTTATTGCACGTGCCAAAGCCCTCACTGACGAGCTCGAAACACCGATTTCACCGGGCTTTGATGCGCTGGTGTTTAAGGCTTCACGAGGCATCGAGGATATTTATGAGCTGACTTATATCCGTAAAGATGGCAGTCGCTTTCCTGCGGTTGTGTCGGTTACGGCACTGCGTGATGCGCAGAATGCCATTATTGGTTATCTGCTGATCGGCACCGATAATACCGCACGCAAGCAGGCCGAAGAAGCACTGTTGCAGGCAGGTGCTTTGCAGAACGCTATTTTCAACAGCGCCAATTTCTCAAGTATCGCTACCGATGCGAAAGGCGTTATTCAGATATTTAATGTCGGCGCAGAAAACATGTTGGGCTACGCCGCCGATGAAGTGCTGAACCAGATTACGCCCGCTGATATTTCCGATCCACAAGAAGTCATCGCTCGTGCCAAAGCCCTCACTGACGAGCTCGAAACACCGATTGCACCCGGTTTTGATGCGCTGGTGTTCAAGGCTTCACGAGGCATCGAGGATATTTACGAGCTGACTTATATCCGTAAAGATGGCAGTCGCTTCCCTGCGGTTGTTTCCGTCACGGCACTGCGCGATGCGCAAAACGTTATTATTGGTTATTTGCTGATTGGAACCGATAATACCGCACGCAAGCAAATTGAAGCAGAGCAAAAACAGCTAGAGCAACGTTTGCGTGATCATCAGTTTTACACGAGATCTCTGTTCGAAGCCAACATCGATGCGCTGATGACCACCGATCCGAGCGGTATCGTTACCGATGTTAACCGACAGATGGAGACGCTGACCGGCTGTACGCGTGACGAATTGATTGGTGCTCCCTTCAAGGATCACTTCACTGATCCGGAGCAGGCAGAAGCCGCTATTAACCGGGTACTTAACGAAAGAACCATTACCGACTACGAACTTACCGCTCGCGATTGGGCCGGCAAGAAAACAGTGGTTTCCTTTAATGCGACTACCTTTTATGATCGAAAAAGACGACTTCAAGGTGTATTTGCCGCAGCACGCGATATTACCGAACGAAAACATCTGGATCAGTTGCTGAAGGAAAAAAATGTCGAGCTTGAGGGCGCTAAACTCATTGCTGAAAAAGCCAATTTTGCCAAGTCGGCGTTTCTGGCTAACATGAGTCATGAGATTCGCACGCCCATGAATGCAATTATCGGTTTAAATCATTTGTTACGCAGGGCAGGGGTCACGCCGGCACAGGCGATCAGACTGGACAAAATTGAGGGTGCCAGTCGACATCTTCTGTCGATTATTAACGATGTGCTGGATCTCTCAAAGATCGAAGCGGGCAAACTACAACTGGAATGCTCTGACTTTGATCTTTCAGTTGTCGTCAGCAATATCATTTCTATTATCGGTGAGTCAGCGCGAGATAAAGGACTCCATATTGATATTGAAATCGATGACGTTCCTTTTGGGCTCTTTGGCGACTCTTTACGATTGCATCAGATCTTGCTTAACTATCTTAGTAATGCCATTAAATTTACCGATACGGGAACAGTCAGTGTACGCGCGAAGTTGTTGGAGGATAGTCTCGATGGATTGCTGGTTCGTTTTGAAGTTACAGATACAGGTATCGGCATTGAGGCTGACGAGATTGATCGGTTATTTAAGGTCTTTGAACAGCTTGATATCTCGACCACACGCAAATACGAAGGCACCGGACTGGGGCTCGCCATCACGAAGCGACTGGTACAACTGATGGGGGGGGAGGTCGGCGTCGAGACTACGCTGGGCAAGGGCAGTACGTTCTGGTTTACTGCACGACTGCAGCGGGGGCGTGGCGGTATTATTCCGGTGCCACCCTTGTTGCTCCAAAAAATAACGACGAATGCTGAGACGCAACTGCAAGTGGATCACAGCGGTGCCAGAATTTTACTGGCAGAAGATAACGCAATTAATCGCGAAGTGGTTGTTGAATTGCTTCAGTGTGTGGGTCTGGAGGTGGATACCGCAGAAAATGGTCTGGAAGCGCTGGAGAAAACTAAAGTCAATGACTATGATTTGATTCTGATGGACATTCAGATGCCTGTTATGGATGGACTTCAAGCTATTCGTGCCATTCGCGACCAGCCGAAATGGGCGACAAAACCAATTCTGGTCATGACTGCGGGGGTGTTCGATGAAGATCGTCGTGCTTGCCTGGAAGTGGGCATGAACGATTTTGTCGCCAAGCCGGTAGAGCCGAATTTATTTTATAGTACCTTGCTTAAATGGTTATGGCCTCCAAAATTGTCGGCACAAAATAGCACAGAGACAGTCGTTATTAAAGAGGGTTTAAATACTGCCGCCACAAATCCCCTGGCGTTTTTGTCCGATGTTCCAGGGCTTAACGTAGCAAGGGGACTGGCGGCTCTTCGCGGGAATGTAGACAAGTACCTGAATCTATTGAGTCTGTTTGTAGAGGTGCATGGAAATGATATGACGCTTCTGACAGAGAGTCTGGATAATGATGATTACACCAAAGCCTTGCGTTTGGCTCATACAATTAAAGGTTCGGCTGGAATGTTGCGTATCGAACGTCTGTCTGCTTTGGCAGAGAATCTGGAAATCAAGTTACAAGAAAGTAAAGAGTCGCCTCTGGGCAGTGAGGATCTTCGCCCTGAAATTGATGCCATTAACCATGAGTTGATGGTCTTGGCGGCCTTGCCGCTTCCAACTCAAACGCCAGAATAGCGGCTACACCACCGCGCCTGAAAGTTGGTGGGTAATACTTGAGGAGTGACGGGATTTACAGACCCGTCACTCACGATTTGAAAAAACTACCCTGCAGACATCAGATATACTTGATTAAATACATTAAATACATTAAATACATCAAATACATCAAAATGTATTGTATGTTATACTGCGTATACACCCATTCAAGCTGTTCGTTTATTTGGGGCGATGGCGGCGCGGAAACCTGAGTGATAAGTAATGATTATAGTGTGGGGGTATCCACTCTAACAAATCATTTCCCACTAGTGAGACGTATTCTTGCAGCGCACAAGCCGTTGTCGCAAGTTATAGTTGATACGTTCATTGTGACAGTAAATTATTAGTAATTATAATGTGGCATGAGCTGCATAACAGGAGAGATTTTGTTGAGTCTTTATTCTATTTGTATAAAAAAGTGCTTTGCTTTTATGAGGTTTAGTTATGAGCTTATTTAAGTCCAAAAAAAAATCTTTTCTAACGCCCAATGAGGTTGCAGAATTAATGATGGTGGCTCCTGTTACCGTCAGATCGTGGGCACAAAAAGGTTTGCTGGCTGCAAAAGTTACACCGGGCGGTCATCGCCGTTTTTTAAAAAGTGAAGTTGA
>JBAXUR010000032.1:0-29916 GCA_037129595.1 Methylococcaceae bacterium
ATGGAACTGTTAACGCTGTCAATTTCATTATTTTTAGTTGAAGTTTCAATGACCACATCGCCTGTGTTATCGACCGTATAGGTATCATTACCTAAGCCACCGATGAGCGTATCAGCGCCGGCACCACCGTCTAAGCTATTTTTTGCATCATTGCCGATCAAAATATTATCAAGTACATTGCCTGTGCCATTAATAGCGTCATCTTTACCAGTAGGTAGCTTAATAGTTTTACCAAATACTTTAATAGTACTAGCAGTGGCTCCCATTAAGGTCAGATTTTCTACATTAGCTGACAAGGTGTAACTGACTGAGCTGTAAACGCTGTCAATCTCAGTTGCCAGGGTTGAAGCCTCAGTGACCACATCACCTGTGTCATCGACGATGTAGGTATCATTACCTAAGCCACCGATGAGCGTATCAGCGCCGGCACCACCATCTAAACTATTATCTGCTGCGTTCCCGACCAAAATATTAGCTAACTTATTACCTGAGCCATCTATAGAATCGGTTCCTGTTAAGGTCAAGTTTTCTATATTGGCTGACAAAGTATAATCGACTGAGCTGTTAACTTTATCAATCTCCGTCGACAAAGTTGAAGTTTCAGTGACTACATCGCCTGTGTTATCGACCGTATAGGTATCATTACCTAAGCCACCGATCAGGGTATCAGCGCCCGCACCGCCATCTAAGCTATTAGCCCCAGTGTTACCGGTCAAGATATTATTAAGCGCGTTACCTGTACCATTAAGCGCAGCGGTTCCCGTTAAGGTCAGATTATCTACATTAGAGCTCAAAGTAAAACTGACTGAGCTGTTAACAGTATCAATTTCAGTCGCTAGGGTTGAGGTCTCAGTGACCACATCACCTATGTTATCGACCGTGTAAGTATCATTACCTAAGCCACCGATCAGGGTATCTGCTCCAGCCCCACCGTCTAAGCTATTAGACCCAGCGTTACCGGTCAAGATATTATTAAGTGCGTTACCTGTACCATTAAGCGCGGCGTCTCCCATTAAGATCAAATTTTCTACATTAGCGCTCAAAGTAAAACTGACTGAGCTGTTAACGCTGTCAATTTCAGTGGCTAGCGTTGAGGCTTCAGTAATTACATCACCCGTGTTATCGACGATATAGGTGTCATTACCGGAGCCACCGATGAGTGTATCTGCACCGACACCGCCATCTAAGGTATCATCACCCGCGCCACCATTCAGGGTATTAGCGGCGCTGTTGCCGACCAAGGTATTAGCAAGCTCATTACCTGTGCCGTTAATAGCAGAAGTTCCCGTTAAGGTTAGATTTTCTACATTGGCTGACAAGGTGTAATTGACTGAGCTATAAACGCTGTCAATCTCAGTGGCTAGCGTTGACGTCTCAGTGACCACATCACTTGTGTTATCGACAATGTAGGTATCATTACCCAAACCACCGATTAGCGTATCCGCACCGGCACCGCCATCCAAGGTATCATCGCCCGCACCACCATTCAGCGTATTAGCGGCGCTGTTCCCGACCAAGGTATTAGCAAGCTCGTTACCTGTGCCATTAATAACCCCGGTTCCCGTTAAGGTCAGATTTTCTAGGTTAGCTCCCAAGGTGTAGCTAATAGAACTATTAACGCTGTCAATTTCAGTCGCTAAGGTTGAAGTCTCAGTGACTACATCGCCTGTGTTATCGACCGTGTAGGTATCGTTACCTAAACCACCAATTAGCGTATCCGCACCAGCACCGCCATCTAAGGTATCATCACCCGCGCCACCATTCAGCGTATTAGCGGCGTTGTTGCCGACCAAGGTATTAGCAAACAAATTACCTGTGCCATTAATAGCAGCGCTTCCCGTTAAGGTCAGATTTTCTACATTGCCAGACAAGGTATAGGTAACAGAGCTGTTAACGCTGTCAATTTCAGTCACTAAGATTGATGTCTCAGTAACTACATCGCCTGCATTATCGACCGTGTAAGTATCATTACCTAAGCCACCGATCATTGTATCAGCGCCAGCACCGCCATCTAAGCGATTAGCCCCAGCGTTACCGGTCAAGATATTATTAAGCGCGTTACCTGTATTATTAAGCGCAGCGGTTCCCGTTAAGGTTAGATTTTCTAGATTAGCTCCCAAGGTATAGGAAATAGAACTAATAACGCTGTCAATCTCAGTCGCTAGCGTTGAGGTTTCAGTGGCCACATCACCTGAGTTATCGACCATATAGGTATCATTACCCAAGCCACCAATCAGCGTATCCGCACCGGTACCGCCATCTAAGGTATCATCGCCCGCGCCACCAGTCAGGGTATTAGCGGCACTGTTGCCGACTAAAGTATTAGCAAGCTCATTACCCGTGCCATTTATAGCGGCGGCTCCCGTTAAGGCCAGCTTTTCTACATTAGCTAATAAAGTATAACTGACTGAGCTGTTAACGCTGTCAATCTCAGTCGACAAGGTTGAAGTCTCAGTGACCACATCGCCTGTGTTATCGACCGTGTAGGTATCATTACCCAAGCCACCAATCAGCGTATCCGCACCAGCACCGCCATCTAAGGTATCATCACCCGCGCCACCATTCAGCGTATTAGCGGCGCTGTTGCCGACCAAGGTATTAGCAAACAAATTACCGGTGCCATTAATAGCATCTCTTCCCGTTAAGGTCAGATTTTCTACATTGGCAGACAAGGTATAGGTAACAGAACTGTTAACGCTGTCAATTTCAGTCGCTAGGGTTGAGGCTTCAGTAATTACATCACCCGTGTTATCGACGATATAAATGTCATTACCCAAACCACCGATCAGTGCATCAGCGCCGGCACCGCCATTTAAGGTATCATTGCCTGCGCCACCATTCAGCGTATCCTGACCGGCCCCGCCATCTAAGCTATCATTGCCCGCGCCACCATTTAGCGTATTAGCGGCGCTGTTGCCGACCAAGGTATTAGCAAGCGCATTACCCGTGCCATTTATAGCGGCTGATCCCGTTAAGGTCATATTTTCTACATTGGCAGACAAGGTATAGGTAACAGAGCTGTTAATGCTGTCAATTTCAGTGTCTAGCATTGAGGTTTCAGTGACTATATCGCCGGTGTTATCCACTGTGTAAGTGTCATTACCCGAGCCACCGATGAGTGTATCAGCGCCAGCACCACCGTCTAAGTTATTAGCCGCAGCATTACCGGTCAAGATATTAGCCAGCACGTTACCAGCACCATTAATAGCAGCGAACCCGTTTAAAGTCAGATTTTCTACATTAGCTGACAAGGTATAGCTGACTAAACTGTTAACGCTATCAATCTCAGTCGACAAGGTTGAACTTTCAGTGATGACATCACCTGTGTTATCGACAGTGTAGGTATCATTACCCAAGCCACCGATCAGCGTATCAGCGCCAGCACCGCCATCTAATCTATTAGCCCCAGCATTGCCCGTCAAGATATTAGCAAGCTCGTTACCGAGACCATTAATAGTCGCGCTTCCTGTCAAAGTCAGATTTTCTACATTGGCTGACAAGGTATAGCTCACTGAGCTGTTAACGCTGTCAATTTCAGTCGACAAAGTTGAGGTTTCTATAACTACATCGCCAACATTATCAACAAAGTAAGTATCATTACCCAAGCTACCGATCAGCGTATCAGCGCCAGCACCTCCATCTAAGCTATTAGCTGCCGCATTACCGCCCAAGGTATTATTAAATGCGTTTCCTAGACCATTAATAGTGGCTGTTCCCATTAAGCTCAGATTTTCTACGTTAGCGCCTAAGCTGTAGCTAATAGAACTGTTAACTTGGTCAATTTCAGTGGCTAGCGTTGAGGTTTCAGTGACTACATCGCCGCTGTTATCTACTGCATAGACGTCATTTCCAGTACCACCTATGAGATTATCAGCGCCAGCACCGCCATCTAAAGTATCGTTACCTGCTCCGCCAGTAAGCGTATTAACAGCTGCATTGCCTGCTAAGTAATTATTAAGCTCGTTACCCGTGCCATTAAGCGCATTGTCCACCCACACCCACTTCTGATTCCAACCAGTACCTGTCAATGTTTTTGTTTGCGTTAAGTTCAAATTTTCTACATTAGCTGATAAGGTGTAGCTGACTGAGCTGTTAACAGTATCAATTTGAGTCACCAACGTTGAGTCTTCAAACACTTCATCGCCGAGATTATCTACTATGTAAAGGTCATTTCCGCCACCACCGTAGAGCTTATCGGCACCACTACTACCATCTAGGGTGTCATTACCTTCATAGCCATATAGCACGTTAGCCACGGCATTGCCCGTCAAGTAATTATTAAGACTGTTACCCTGGCCAACCAGTGCAGCAACGTCAAGTAACCATAGATTCTCTACGTTATTTCCCAAGGTGTAGCTAATAGCGCTGTAAACGTAATCAATTTCAGTCGCTAGCGTTGAGGTTTCAGTCACTACATCGCCACTGTCATTTACCAAGTAGATGTCATTTCCTGCGCCACCGACCATGAGATCAGCACCAAGACCGCCATCTAAGTAGTCATTGCCGCCATCACCATTAATAGTGTCATTACCCGCACCACCATACATGACATCATCGCCGTCACCACCGTGCACTTCATCATCACCATTCCCAGAGAAATCCGAAGAATCACCATAAATAGTGTCATTACCTTGGCCACCATAAACTATATCCTTTTCACTTTGACCCTCGAGATAATCATTGCCATCACCACCATTCAAGATATCATTATTACTACCGCCAGTTAAAGTATCGTCACCGGCACCGCCATCGAGAATATCGTTACCTTGATGACCGCAGCAGCTATCATTACCTCCATTTCCAAAAAAAAGATCATTGCCGCCGTTGCCATTCCAAACATTATTATTATCATCGCCAATATAGGTTTGATTATGTTCTTTGCTTTTGCCAAAAAGTGACGAAATTGCGCCGCCAATTGCCCCCATTGCATCACTAACAAGACTCGTTACTTGACTTTCTACAAGGGTCACGGCACCCGAATGGAAAAGATCAGTGACGCCGCCAGCTACTGCACTGGCTAAATATTCAGGTACGGCACCCAAATCAGCAACGGCATGGTCATAGATATTTTGAGCAATAGTTGCTGCTGAAAAACTATCCGCGTTGACCGTTAAATGCACATCACCTAAGCCACCTAAGCCGGCCTCAACGGTAACGGAAACCTTACCGTGATCGTAAATAGCTAAAACTGATGCCGTGACAGTACCTATATCCTTAATATGAAGATCTAAATTTCCTTGTATATTAACTACGCCGCCATCTGCGTAACTAAAAGATGCACTGGCTAGCGTAGTACCATTAATTTGTATGATCCCTGCTCCGGCTAAGACATGTGTTGCATTATCCCAGACAAAAGCGTTATTTATATGCACTGCGCCTAAATTAAAAGCCGCATTAAAGTCCACATGATGGTTGCTGATGTTAAACGCAGTATTTGCAATAGTCTGACCAAGCAAGCTCATTTCAGCATTACCGCTGGACGTGCCATTCACTAAATTTATGCCTAAGCTATTAATTTTAAGGCTTATAACACCCGGCACCAGTGCTAATGTTGCGTTGGTTATGCTTAACGCTGTTTCACTAAAGTCAAATTGAGCACTCGCTAAGGTGTAATCAAATAAAGCAATGCGAGCAGAACCCGATATTGAGGCGTGGGCTGTGTCGAAACTGAGAGCTAAGGGTGTGCCAGCATTTACGCCACTAAGGCTTAAAAAGCCATTGATGGCTAAATTAGCAACGGAAATACTTCCAGAAACGGCATGGGTATTATAATTAACATCTAGCGCTACGGTTGCTGAGGCGCCAAAAAGCTTAAACGTGGCATCAAAATGATTGCTACTCAGGTTAAAGCTTGTGTCCGTAAGCACTTTGTTAAACAGGGTAATACTTGTTTCGCCACTGGCGTTTAGGTGGGCTAAATCTACGTCTAGGGAGTTAATATGAAAGGCTAAAGGACCCAAGCCCAAAAGCGCATCGGTTATTGTTGCATGGGTTGGTGTAATTGAAAACTTGGCTTGGGCTAGGGTAAAGCCACAGACGGTAATTTTGCCATCACCATTAAAATATTGATCACTGCTAATGGCGGATATATGAAAGTTTGCCGTTAAATCCGAGTTTGGCTCGATCCCGCCGATGGATAAAATATTACTGAGTTGTAATTGCTTAATCCTTAGGCTACCTGACATATCGGTGAAATCAGGATTTACAAATAAAGCCAGTGTTCCGACCGCGCCAAAGATTTTAACTTGAGCGTTTATGCTCATACCCACATCAAGCGCAGTGCCGGCGATAGATGTTTCAAAAGGAACAAAGGATAGTAAAGGATCTAATACCCCATCTCCATTACTATCAAAGGACATAAATGTTACGGGAGAAAATTTTAATATATCTCCCAACGGACCCAAGAGTTTTAATGCCGCAGGGGTAAGCATCGCTGATTTCAAGCTATCTAGCAACAGTGTTGCACTTATTTCATCGTAGACTGTTAAAGCAAAAGCGATATGATCAGGATTAGTAATGTCTACAGAGCAGGCCATTCGGAGGTTACAGGACAAAAACTTTATATCGGCTATAAAACCGGCATTATCAAACAAAACAGGGTCTAGATAAGTTACACCTACTTGTAAGGCGAGTTCCCTCATTTCGCCGCCTTTAAAGCCAAAAGGGTCTTTCCAGCTGGTCAAGTCTTTGGTTCTAATATCCGTATACATCGACATTGCATCAACTTCTAAAATAAGAGCACTGGTTGCAAATAATTCAGGCTCATTGCTTTGGGTTGGGTCGTAACCCTTGTAGGCAATTTGATAAGACTCTGTTACTGTCAGCTGAAGATCAGTATCGGCCGCTATTGATAAGGCTAATTGTTTGACCGTTATACTAAAGCCACCAACCCCTAATATTTTTGTATTTAAATCGATGACGCCTGTTAGCGACATACCCTCCTCACTAACATTAATAAAAATACCCAGATTGTTAAGTCCAATGTGATTATGTATGAAGCTAAAAACGGGACTAGAGCTGTGTGTCAGATCAATGGTGGCTATTAAATTAAGCCCCCTAGACACATCAACGCCAGCAACGGTGGTGACGTCGCCAGTAGTTAAAACAAATTCAAGGGCGCTTAAACCTAGGTTATTTAAAAGCGAAAATTGAATAATATCGCCCAAGCTAGGCACATTAGTCATTAAATAATCCAGCGCTAGCAAATAATCTTGCCCAAAGGCCATCTTATCAATAATGTTGTTATCGACAATGAACGTTAATGATTGTTGATTTGGCAATGTAAAGGATAATCGAGTATCGGTATCCGATGTAACAACCGTTACGCCATGCACAACAATGTCATTCGGTCCAAAAATCGCTTCAAAGGGCGCTTGCATTATGGCCGAGATACCTGGAAATAAATGGCTGCTTGAGATTGTAAACGTATCGGTTAGCGCGTTGTAACTACCAAAAGCATTGAGCAAATCAGATGTGGTCGGTAAAGTTTTTAAAACATTTGCGTAGCGTGAGGTATTACTAACATCCAGAACACTTTTCGACTCAATGACGCCGGTACTGGCCTCTAATAGCCAATCGCCACCTTGAGCAATCGCTCCCGTTAAATTATTCGATGCGGCAACGTCTGCTCGCGTTGCTTTTGCCAAGCCAGCAATAAAAGCTTCACCAGCGACACCATGCGCCACGTTACATCCATATAACAAAATATCGCCCGTTTCTGACAAAGCATTGCCAATAACAGCCAGCTGATGACTATATTGATTTAAGTTGCTGCTCGTTAGCGTATTTGAACCCAACAACAAACTGCCGGCATCTCCATGAGACAAAATTTGTATACTTTGCAGTGGCACAAAACCAAGAGTGCCAGCTTTAGCTGCCATGCTGGTTAAATAATCGCTAATTTGTGTTAAGCCATCAGAAAATGGATCAAGAATTAAGACCGCCGTATCGCTACTAATATTACTGGCTAATCGCTGCCAGTCATTGACTTGTTGATCAATAACGAGAAGATTTACGATGGGATTAATGATTTGATTCATGGCGGGTATCTCTATTAATTATTATTTTAGTGAGCAGCGGATGCAACTCTCTCTAGATCTAAGCTGAACTGTGTTAAAAGAGTATTTGCTATTTACGACTAAAGGCACATTTACATGAAATAAAATCGTTCCAAAAAATGAACTTAATTAGCAAGTCGAGTTTTTATTTTAACGGTCGATTATTAAAAAGCTTTAGGAACGAGCACGAAATAACTTGAGCAAGAAGTCGTTGTAATGCGGTAGCTAAAGAACTAAACCATTTACCCAAAACTTTTAATGCAGCCTGCTTACTCAATAGGAATTGAAAAACAAATGCAAGAAGTGTTCAACCGTCTATCTGAAAATAGATAAGCGTTTGTATGCGGGGGTTGAAGCATCAAAATTTCCTTATGGGGGTATCAGCTATATTGCTCAACTATTTTCCTGTGATTCGATTCGGCACTGGTGGTGCACCTATGGCATCCAGCATTATCCTTTGGCATCCATTTTAATGTTGATGGATGGTGGCGGTACTGGAAAATCCAGAAAAGTGTTCAGCTTGAAACCAGAATCAGTGTTCAACTTGTTTCAGAATAGGTGTTCAGGTTGAGCCAGAATATGCAGTTATCGGCTTACATTGAATTTGAATACCTTGAATATAGAGTAATAGCATGACAATTAAGATATAATCTTTTTTGCAAAATTAAAAAAACTACATTGTACAATGCCATGCAATTTCTTTTTATTCATCAAAATTTTCCTGGCCAATTCCGCCATATAGTTAAAGCTTTAGCTCAGGATGTTACGCATCAGGTTGTTGCAATTGGGCATTTTCCTAACTTTCATGGGCCTTCTCCTCTGGACCCAAAAATACAACTATTTGGCTACAAGACCCCTAAAGCCAGCCATACTGAAACCCACCATTACTTACGCGATTTTGAAGGGCATATCCGTCGCGGACAAGAAGTACTGCGAATTGCTCAGACACTAAAAAATCAAGGCTTTTATCCGGAGGTTATAGTAGCTCACCCAGGCTGGGGTGAGGCCTTATTCTTACAAGACATCTTCCCATTAGCGCGACTGGTTTTATATTTTGAATATTATTATCACAGCACCGGTGGTGATAGTGGCTTTGATCCAGAATTCCTTTCCAGCTTTGATGATCAAATACGTATTCGTATAAAAAATAGCACGCAATTACTAGGCCTTTCTACCTGTAACCTTGGCATCTCACCGACTTCATGGCAAAAAAGTCTTTATCCCGTTGACTTTCAACCCAAAATATCAGTGCTCCATGAGGGTATTGATACGGATTTAGTTCGGCCTAATTCGACAGCTACTTTTACTATTAATGGTCATACTTTTACCAAAGGTGATGAAGTGGTGACTTTTGTCGCACGCAATCTAGAGCCTTATCGTGGCTTTCATACCTTGCTGAGGACATTGCCGATACTTCAAGCCAAAAGACCACAAGCGCAGATTATTTTGGTCGGCGGGGATGATGTCAGTTATGGCAGGCGCTTACCTAAAGGACAAACTTATCGCGATAAATACTGCTTAGAACTGGCTGAAAAAGTAGATTGGACGCGCGTACACTTTGCCGGGCGACTACCTTATGCCGAATATCTTAAGGTGTTACAAATTTCCGCTTGCCATGTATATTTAACTTATCCGTTTGTCTTGTCTTGGTCAATGCTGGAGGCGATGTCTGCGGGTTGTTTGGTGGTAGCCTCCAATACAGCGCCTGTGACTGAAGTGATTGAACACGAGAAAAATGGATTATTGGTGAATTTTTTTGATATAGAGCAGCTGGCTGAATGTATCAACAATGCTTTAAAAACGCCTGGGGATAATGAAACTATCAGGCATTGTGCTCGCCAAACTATCATCGAGCGCTTTGATCTCAACTCAGTTTGCTTACCGGCTATGGTGGATTATTTAACAACATTCAACGAACGCTAACCCCTTCAGATCTAATGGAGTTTGCTTTTCAACTTACATTGAATGTTTTTAAGCGGAATTGTACTTTGAGTTTTTGTTACAAAAGACAAAACGGAACTTCACATCGCCAGTCAGATTATTGATCAAAGGTTATTTAAATTCTTGGCTTTTGAGTTTTTCAACGAACGCTAAGTAGCTTAAATTTTTCTAACCGAATCTAAGTCGTATATGCCCTAGATACACAAATAGTAAAGATTGTTTAATCGGAGGCTAACAGACAGCCTACAGAGTAAGGTTGAGGCGGATTAAGTCTTTGGCTAGTTGCTGCAGAGTTTGTAAGTACTTACCTCCCCCTTTAAAAAAGGGGGAGAGCAAAGCGAGGGGGCAGAGGGGACTTATCTAATAAAATATCCCCTAACCCCTCTTTGTTAAAGAGGGGGACTGAATAATTACCAGAGTGTCTAGGGTTGCATTACCACGCAGAGCATCAATGTTATTAAATTAAGGTGTGCGGTCAAACAGCTTTAGCTGTTTTTTTTAGAGCAATGACTGAAGTTATAGCGCTGTGGATTTATTGTTATCGTTTAACTGAATGCTTAAGTGCGTAAGGTTGAATGTGTCATGTTATGTCCGTCGGGGCCATAAAGGACATTTATGTTTTTACCTTGTAAAAAAGCCAAGGTGTTTTGATTTGTGGAAAAAAGACCATTAACAATATAGCCGTTATTTTTATTGATCTCATCTGCTTGAATGCCAATATTAATAAGTTGCTGCCAATATTGCTCGAGTGGCGCATCGCTAGATTGCTTTATTAAAAGAGCCATGCTTGAGTTTTTATCAGGAAAACCAAGCTTAACCAAGCTTGATAATCGATTATTACTGGCTATCAATAATTCACTAATTAAATCTGATTTTACTTGTAACAAATTCTCTAAGGCGTCTATGTCGTTTGATGCCAATATTGATTGCTCTTTAATTACAAGCCCGAGGAATTGTTCCATGAGACTAATTTCAAGCAGTATATCTTGATTAAAAAGCGCTAAGTTTACAGACATTATTTATTTAAGATTTTGTTGTGATTTTAAAATGTCACGCGCAGTAGTCAGTAAACTTTCGGTAATGGCTTTAGTGCTGACTTGATATCGACCTTCAGCAATAGCTGTTTTTATTTCTTCAACTTTAGCCGCATTGAATGAAATGGTTGAATCAGAGTTTATTTTATGTAATTGCAAATAATCTGATAGCTGGACATTACTGTGTGTCGCAGCATTAAGTTCACTACTATCCAAAGATTTACTGGCTCGATCTGCAGTCTTGTTGCTAATTTGTATATTAGCATTGTTAGAAGAGCTTTCAATTTTCATGTTCTTGCCTACTGGGTTGGTATATTACGTATCTTACTTTAATTAACGACAGTTATGCTAAAAACTTTAAGGCGATTTAAATATTAATTCAAAATGTCCACAACGCTAGTTCCTTCTACAATTCCGGTAACCAGTTTTTTTGAAGAGGTTTCTACTCGTGCAAATTGGCCATTAGTCGGATTATTGAGTAATTTTCCTTGACTAGTGATTTGAAAACCATTGCCACGACTGATAATTTTTATAGATTGCCCCATCATTAATCCTCTAACCGGCTTTAGATCAGATCTTAGGAAGGTGTTACCTTTTTGAATGTCATGAATAAGGGTAAGACCTAAAATTTTTTCTTTATTAGCGATTATTGCAGTCGATAGCAAAGCTTTACCATCATATAACACAGCAATATCTGAATCAGAGACGACCTTGCCTTGTTGTAAGTCATGTGCCGCGACATAATATTTTATTGGATTAATGCGGTAAACATTGAAAATACTATGCCAAGAGTCAGCATCATCACAAAGAACATTCAAACGAATAAAGCTACCCTGATTATTTTTGCTGAGTAACGAAAATTTCAGATCATGACAGTGGTTGGGTTTTTGAGCTGCCAGGGGAATTGTTATTTTAAATTGTGCATCGCTATTGATATCGGGCAATGATTTTAAATAACGAGTCGCTGCTTCTATAAGGTATGGACTGTTGTTGATTTCGGTGGCTCGTGAATTAGTGCCAAATAAAAACAATACAGACATAACTACCAGCATATACATAAAATCACCTGTAATGTTTGATGATGCACTGATATTTTAGAGGGTTGCTTGGGGCTTTCCGATTAAATGTAGGGCTGATTCTTTAGTCGAAAAAAACTATCTTAGCAATAAGTAAAAAGCAGTGATTGGTTACCCAGCCCTTTCATCGGAAATGAGATGCTGCGCATAGCAAAATTATACCTCAGTATATCAAGCTACAGCAATTAATGTATGAGGAGTGAAGCGACACAGATAGACAGAGCGTGTCTTTAGCCGCGTAAATACGACTAAAGACACTGCATTGAGTATTTTGAAAGCTTATTAAGCTATAAAATCAAATAAACTTGATTTGCCAATTTGAGCAAAGGTTTTCTGGGCGGCTTGCAAAATAAATTGCTGCCTTGTTAAATCAGAGACGGCTTGATTATAGTCGGTGTCTTGTAATCCAGATAAAGTCTTGGTCAATTGCAAACCAAGATTGCCGTTTGCTGCAATAAGGCCATCTAAGCTTGTTAATCTTGTGCCGACCGATGATTGAGCAATGGATACTGCAGCAAATGTCGTGGTGAAACTGCTACTCAAATCAGATACCGCAGAGATTTGAAGTGATATTGGATTTGTAGAGTTCGGCATTTTTAAAGCGGTAATAGCTGCTTGTAATTTATTAAAAACATCGCCATTTGAAAACATATCTGAACCCAATACGCTTGCTGCCATTTGCCTGGAATTATTAACTTGAATCTTACTTTGCGTGGTACCGCCTTTATATTCAATAGCTTCTGTTTCTAAAATGGCCGCGCCTGCAGGTGCATTAGCATAGGTTGCTGGAACTCCTGTGCCTGCACTATAGAAAGTTTCTCCTGCTAACAATACAGAGCCTGCTGCTAGAGGTGCGCCAGTTGCATCTAGCCAGGTGGCATTTGAAGCGGGTACGGTAAAACTTCCGCCAGCACTTACTTGATAAGCGCCTAATTGGCCGTTAACTGTGGCTATATTTACTTGAGCTGCATTTTTTACAAAAGGAGCGGTATCGGTTTTTTGACCACCAAAGATGTAATTTCCTGAGGTATCAGTAGAATTAGAAAGCGATAGTAGCTGATCGTAAAAACCTTGTAAATTTAAAGCGATAGCTGCTTTATCACCGTCAGCAAGCGTCCCATTACCGGCACTGATAACTTGATCATGTATGCCTTGCAAGTTATTTACTATATCTGCGAGTGTCGTATCAACAACCCCTAGATTATTTTGTATGGAGGTAATGTTTTTGCTGAATTGAGTATTAATGCTTTGAGATTGTTGTACACCGATTATTTGAGCTGCCGCAACAGGATCATCTGATGGATTAAGCATTCTACGGCCCGATGAAATTTGATCGGAAGTCGCTGAAATTTTACTTTGTAATTCAGTTAAACGACTACTAGAGGCTTCAAAAAAACTATTTGTACTGATGCGCATTTGCTATACCCCTATGCTATATTAAATAATGTATCAAACATCAATTTGGACGCGGCGATTAATTTACCTGCAGCTTGATAAGCTTGTTGGTATTTAAGTAAATTTGCAGCTTCTTCATCTAAATTCACACCGGCCACGCTATCTAATGCGCTTGATGCTTGCGTTAAAACAGCATTGGCAGTCGTGCTTGTTGAGATAAGCGCCTGAGATTTTGAGCCTATGTCGCCGACCATGTTTGCATAAGCGCTGGTAAGGCTTAAAGAGCCGTTAGCTAATGTTTTGTTGGTTTGTAAGGCAATCATTTTTAAAACATTACTATTATCACCAACTATCCCGGCGCTAGAGGCTGCAGCAATATCATTGACATTAGACGCTGCCACCGACAAGGCTCCGGCGACATTAGCGGTTGGTCTAATGGTGAATTGATCGCCCACACCTATAGCCCCTTCATCAGCAGGGAAAGAAATATTTAAGCCTTCTGAAGTAGCTGCGTTATAAATTTTTGAAGAGCTTCCTGATTCTAATAGGGTATTATCAGAAATACGGATTAGATTGTAATTTCCATCTGCAACTTTCTGCAAGCTGTAGTCACTGGTGCTTATCTTGGAAATATCACCGTAAGTAGCGCCGATTGTTGCGTTTCCTTTGTTGCCTGTATTTGCGGCAACGTTGATGGACGGTACAGTAAATAATTCGCCACCCGCTGTTCCATTCAGGGTGAATCCAGCAGTATTTATGGCATTCATACTGCTAGCCAAGCCTAGAGCAATTCGACCTATAGCATTTTGTACCGTAGGCAAGGTATTGCTCCTAAAGGCAATTAAGCCCGTTAATGTCCCGCCTGATAAATTATTTTGCGATATGGGGGTTTTAATACCATTAATATTAAAAGCAACCTCAATATTGTTGGTGTTGGTACTTGAAGATATCGTATCTAGTTGATTGAAACTTGTTCCCATCACTAGCGGCTGACCATTACCAATAAAAACACTCGTGGAATTGCCATTAGAAACCACTTTAACCTGTATCATCTTACTTAAATCAGCGAGTAAGGTATCTCGTGAATCTAGTAAGGTATTAACCGTGCTCGGATTGGCTGATTGTTGCGCATTGAAAATTGAACTATTTAATGAGGCAATTTGTTTTGCAATGGTATTAATATTATTAACACTATTACTTATTTGTGTATTCACATCTTTGCTAATGCCATCAACGACAGTTTGAGCATCTTTAAAGCCCGAAACTAAAGTGTCAGCATTGCTTAATAAAGACTGTCTTGAGGTCGTGTCATTCGGTGTAATTGAAATGGCTTGCAAACTAGTAAAAAAACTTTGCATATCTGCTGCTATACCAACAGAAGGATCGCTAAGCATCGTAGTGATTTTCTGTAGCTGAGCATTTTGTGCTTGCAGCTGACTATATGAAGATTGAGCCGAGAGTTTTTGGCTCGCTAGAAAATCATCATAAATTCTCTGAATATCGGTAACTTGTGTACCGTTACTATTCGCGCTGGCGTTTTGAAGCACTCTTTCGCGCGAATAGCCTACTGTTGAAGCATTAGCGATGTTATTTCCGGTGGTATTAACACCGGCCTGTGCAGCGACTAAAGCGCTGAGCCCTATTGTTATTGTATCGGCCATAATGTTTCCTCGGTATCTTGTTACACTTTATTTGTATTAAGAGTATTTACGGCTATCTTTTTTAAAACTAAAGTAAAAAGTTAAGTTGATTTAATTCTATTGATGACATTAATTAATTTAGCACTGTAAGCCGGATCGGTCGCATAACCTGCCATGCGCAATTCTTGTGCGAAAGTGTAGGGATTGTTACTATTAGCAATAACTTGTTTATAGCGAGGATTATTATTTAAAAACGACGCATAATCGGTGAAGGCTTCTGCTTCGTTAGCATACGCTCTAAAGCGTGAAGAAGTCTTTTGAGGTAAGCCATTAATATATTCCGTTGTGTCAACATCTACAACCTTACCTTTCCAGTCATTTGTCGCTTTAATACCAAAAAAGTTATAGCTTGAACTACCATCGGGCATTGTTATCACATGTTTGCCCCAACCACTTTCAATGGCGGCCTGACCGAGCACATGACTAGCGGGTATCCCTATCATTTTTTGGACCATCTGTGCATGAGGTGACAGATTATCAACAAACGAATCTACTACAGCGGACGCATTAGTATTTTTGCTCTGTGTTGAATTATTTGAAAATTGATCAGCTTGGTAGTTATTTCTTAATAGGTTTGCATTATAGGCTGAGATATTGGCTCTTATATCGCTATCCAAAGCATTCTCTGATTGCGATCCAATGTGTTTATCAGAATTGTTATTTTGCTTGTCCTCAGACAGTTCAGTCTGAGGGTTAAGTTTATTCAACTGCCCTAAGATCAAGTCAGCAAAGCCCAAACCTTTTTTAGAAAGTATCTGGCTTAATTGTTGATCGTACATTGAGGTGTAGAGCGAATCAGCATTGCTTTGAAACAATTCGCTTTTTGGGGTTGCCTCACGCATGGATTTCAACATCATATTGATCAATAATGCTTCAAACTGCTTAGCTGCCTCTTTTAATGCTTCAGGGGATTTTTTTGCGTCTAAATTATGTAAGTAACCTAAGCCATTCGCATCAACGGC
This sequence comes from Methylococcaceae bacterium, assembly GCA_037129595.1. GTDB lineage: Bacteria > Pseudomonadota > Gammaproteobacteria > Methylococcales > Methylomonadaceae > Methylobacter_C. Next base: position 16,166 of record JBAXUR010000032.1, read on the forward strand.
TAGGTTATTAGAAGAGGATGAATGATTCATTTATATAATCTCAATTTCTGCATGCAACGCACCTGCAGCTTTCATTGATTGTAGAATGACAATTAAATCTTGTGGCGTGGCTCCAATACCATTGAGTGCGTTGACCACATCAATTAAAAGCACACCAGGCTTTACGACCGTTAGTTTACCTTTAGGTGGGGGTACTGATTGAACCTGAATCGGATCGGCACTTACGATGACAGAAATATTGCCTATGGTTACGGCGCAAGCATCTATCGTAACTTTTTGATTGATAACGATAGATCCAGTTTTTTCATTAAGTACAACTTTAGGCGCTGAAGTCTCAACGCGCACATCTAAAGATTCAACCTGACCAATAAAGGCTACTTTGTCACTCAGATTAACAGGGACCTTTAACATTATCACTTTAGAATTTTTAGCTTGTGCGGTAAAGGATCCAAAATGGAAATTGATGGCGTCAACAATTCTACCTGCTGTGGTGAAATCGTTATTTTTAAGCTCTAATGCAATCTCATTGCCATTGCCTATTTCACTAGTAACGGAGCGCTCAACGGTTGCACCATTATTTATGATCATTGGTGTTCTAACCGTATTAGTTAAAGCCCCCGTGGTTGCTTGCAGAGGATGAGCTGCAGCAATATTGCCTTGGGCCATGGCATAAATCTGGCCATCAGCACCTTTTAAAGCGGTCATTAACAATGTTCCGCCTTTTAAGCTTTTGGCAGTACCTATAGAGCCCGCAGTCACATCAAAAACCTGACCTGGTTGAGCAAAAGGCTCCAAAATACCCGTAACCATAACAGCGGCGACATTTCTAAGCCTATAATTTTGGCTGTTGGCTGTTGGCATATTCAAGCCCAGTTGCTGATAATTTTGGCCGTTGCCTGTTGGCATATTCAAGCCCAATTGTTGAAGCATATTCAGCACTGTATTATTTGTAATACTCGTAGTGCTTGATTGGTCGCCAGTGCCGTCTAATCCGACAACCAAGCCAAAGCCCATAACCTGATTGATTCTAACCCCCTGTATATTGATTAAATCTTTGATTCGATCAGAATATGCAGTGCTAGGAGTCACTATGAATGCCGCGCTAATTAAAAGTTTAACGCCTATAAAGCAAGAAATAGGACGCCTCATAATAATAATAAATTTGAAAAGATACGTCCCAATGACTTCAGTAGCTCGGCTTCATCAATTTGTGAGTTAGTGCGATATTCGACCCTTGCATCTGCAAGCTTAGTTGATAATATCATATTACCTGGATCCATTAAATTGGGCACCACTACGCCTGAAATACGAATAAATTCGGTACCTTTATCCATGCCGATTCGTTTTTCTCCGCTAACCACCAAGTCGCCATTAGGTCGAACTTCAAGGACAGTAACCCCGATAGTACCAACAAAATTATAACTAGCGCTCCCCGCATTGTTGCCTTTAGATTGTAAATTACTACTCTCGGCTACTTGCATGTTGTTAGAGCTTAAGCCAAATAATGCAGTAATTTTTGCATCAATAGAGCTGGATTTATTATCGGTATTTGAATTAGCCTTATCTGCTGATATTTTTTCGCTAATAACGATGGTTAATACATCGCCTACTGCTCTGGCTCTATAATTTTCAAATAAGGGTTTATAAGTTTGTACTTGGAAAATAGCACCATTTTGGCTCTGGGTATTTACTTTAACTGGTAGGGCTGACGTCGTATAAGGAACTATAGAGGACGGTTGCACATTACAGGCCGTTATAAATAGACTTAGGAGCGCCATGGCGTTTATCCGTAACATTTAATTACCGTTATTTGTTAAAGTTGCGTGAGTTTTTGTAACATTTCATCGCAGGTTGTTACTGCTTTACCATTTATTTCATATGCACGTTGTGCAGTAATCATATTAGTCATCTCTTCAACAACACTGACATTTGATGTTTCAACGCTTTGCTGCGCTAAATAACCGAAGCCATTGTTATCAGGTTTATTCAAATAAGGTGCGCCTGAAGCAGCGGTTTCAACGTACAAGTTTTGTCCTTTTGCCTCTAATCCAGGTGGATTAATAAAAGAGGCTAATTCAATATTACCTATTTGAACAGGATTAACATTGCCTTGTTGGGTGATACTAACAATGCCATCTCTTGATACTGAAAAGCTGGTAGCATCAAATGGGACTATGATTTCTGGAATCACTATAAAACCACTAGCGGTCACTAATCGGCCTTGACTATCTGTTTGAAATGAGCCATCACGCGTATATCCAATGTTACCATCAGGCATCATCACTTGAAAAAAACCAGTGCCTTGAATAGCTAGATCTTTATCATTACCTGTTAGCTCTAAACTTCCTTGTAAGAAAAGTCGCTCAGTTGCAACAGGTCGTACACCAGTACCCAATTGTAAACCTGAGGGTAACTGAGTATTTTGTAGGGATGATTGGGCGCCCGGCTGACGAATAGTTTGATAGAGTGTGTCTTCAAATATGGCTCGTGACTTTTTAAAGCCATTGGTGCTTACGTTGGCAAGATTATTAGTAATCACATCCATATTTATTTGCTGTGCTTCTAGCCCTGATCTTGCAATCCAAAGTGATCTAATCATTTTTTAACCTTGTTTTTATTGTTTTCTCTCATCATTTAACTAAACAATTCCGCGATTTAGCTGGATAGTTGTTTAGTTAGATGAAAGTTAATTTGTCGTCATACCTAGTCTCTATTATTTATAGAGACTTTATCGTATTTAATCTTATGTTAAGCTCATGATTTGACTTGATTTATTCGCGTTATCTTTCGCATTCTTCAACATATCCATTTGTAAGTCATACTGCCTTCCTAAACTAATCATTGCGACCATGCTTTCGACAACATTGATATTGCTTTCTTCTAGGCGCCACTTTGAACGGTAATAGTTGAATCTGAACCAAATGAACCGCCCTTTAAAGAATGAAATAAACCATCATCACCACGAACTAGTTCTTTAGGCGAAGGATTAACCAGTTTTATTCGCCCTAAAAAATTGGAAGTGACTGGATTATCGCCAGCAACTAAATAAGATAAGCTGCCGTCTTTGCCGACCGTGACTGACGAATCAGAGCTAATGACAATTGGAGCACTCTCTTCACTTAAAACAGTGAGTCCAGAATGTGTTTGAAGCAAACCGTTTGCGCCTACTTTAAGGTCACCGGCTCGTGTATAAGCTTCTTTACCATCGGCGGTTTGCACCGCGAACCAGCCAGAACCTTCGATAGCCAGATCTAAGGCGCGACCCGCTTGTAAAATATGTCCGACTGATAGATCCGCCCCCACCGTTTCATCAACAACCTGAACGCGGGTTAAAAGTCCTGGCCCGCTAACGGGGACAGCTCTAAACATATCAATTTGTCCTTTAAAACCGACAGTATTGGTATTAGCTAAATTTTGAGAAACAGTGGCTTGCTGCTCCATTATTTGCTTAGCACCGGTCATGGCGGTATAAATTAGACGATCCATAGATTCTTCCCGTTAACTGTAAAGCTATTAACCACCAATACGATTAATGGTTTGGACTGTTTCATCTTGTTTTTTGACAACTTCTGCCGCTGATTGAAAGGCTCTTTGTGCAGCGATCAACTTGACCATTTCCGTAGTTAAGTCGACATTGGAGCCCTCTATTGAGCCGCCTTGGATTGAACCGAAACCACCGCTTCCTGCTACTCCTACGCGAGGTTTTCCCGATAGGCTGCTTTCTGTCCATTGATTGTTAGAGCTGGCAGTTAAGCCTTGTAAGTTGTCAAATTTAGCGAGCACAACTTGTGCCCTGATGGCACTTGTGCCATCAGCATAAATGACTTCGATTTTACCGTCATTGTTAACTTTATAACTGGACATGTCAGAAGAGGTTTTGCCATCTTGGCTAGAGCGGGCGAGAGAGAAACTACCAGCCGCTGCTGAGCTGTTTGCTAGGTCAATTTTTAAGCCACCGATATCATATGTAGTTTTGCCTGCTAATATTTTCCCATCGGTGCCAAATGGTATTTTTGCTGTCTCAAAAGGATTGCTAATAGTGGCAATAGTGGGGTCAATGGTGTACATATCCCATGCTGATACATCCGTCTGTCTAAAATAGCTCTGAATTAGACGAGCACTACCTGAAGCATCATAGGCAGTAGTCGTTATGGAGTTGTCGTAGGTACTTGAATTGCCGGAATCAAAAGCTGGAGTTGATGGCAATATATTTGCGGTTTTTAAACGATTTAAACTAACTTCTAATTGTATTTTAGTGGTAGCAGATGGAGAGGATTTACCGGTGTCTATAGATATGTCTGATAATGTATTAGTATCAAGCTTACCAGTACCATCAACACTATAACCTGTTAGTTTGTCGCCGAAGCTGTTAACGATATAATTATTTGAATTTACAGTAAACTGACCATTTCGAGTGTAGGTGATACCATTCCCACCATCTAATCTAAATAAACTATTACCAGAAATAGCCATGTCTAACGGATTTGTTGATGGCGATATGCTGCCTTGAGTAAATGCTTGAGTAATGCCTGCTGTTTCACTGCTACCACCACTTGCTTTTTTTAATAACTCAGAAAAACTGGCTTCTTTAAATCCTGAAGTATTTACATTGGCAATATTATTACCTATTACATTTAGACCGATAGCGGCATTATTTAATGCCTCAGAATTAATTGTGATTCCCATAATGATACCTATTATTAAAATATTAAATGACTTGGTGTATGTCTGCCAGGGCTACATTGCCCAGCGTACTTACATTTACTTGCACTTGATTGCCAGATATAGAAACATTTTGAACTGTTCCAGCAGCTAAGGCAGTGGTTGATACGGCGGCACCTTGACTCGTTGCAGTAATATCAAATGTATAAGCACCATCAGCAGCTGGCGTCCCAGCATTAGTCTGACCATTCCAGCGAATGTTTTGGATACCGGCCGCTTTGGAACCTAGATTGAGAGTGCTAATAAGGTTGCCATTACTGTCACTTATATTAACCACTACATTGTCCGCACTTTGCGACAGATCCATTGCCATTTGGCTTGTTCCGCCAGTAAGCTGTAGTTTATTGCTAGTTACCATGACCTGATGGCCAATAAGAGCGGTAGCTTGCATTGAATTGCTAATTTGTTGATTGCTGGATAGCCCTGTAAGAGTGGCGTTCATCTTGTTAATGCCGGATACCATATTCAATTGCGCAATCTGTGCGGCCATTTGATTATTATCCATTGGATTTGTTGGATCTTGATTTTTCATTTGCGCTATTAATAGCGTCATGAAATCAGCCTGTTCCTTAGCAACTGATGCTGCTGGAGTAGATGTATTTGTTAGGGTGTTACTAGCAGGGGTAGCAACAGTATTGATAGTTGTTGACATAGTGATTCCTTAGATTATTGGCCAAGTGTTAACGTTTTGATTAACATCGATTTTGCTACATTCATACTATCAACATTATTCTGATAAGATCTTGATGCAGACATCATATTGACCATCTCTTCTACAACGTTGACATTAGGCATAGATACATAGCCTAGTTGATCAGCTTGAGGATGTGCCGGGTTATAGATTTTCTTTAGCGGGGAATTGTCTTCAAGCACGCGTGAGACTTTGACGCCTGATGCTGCTTTTGTGTCACCCACTTGTACGGTCATAAACTCGACCAATTTGGCGCGGTATGCAGTACCATCACTCGTTACGGTGCTTTCAGCGTTAGCAATATTACTTGCTACGGCATTTAATCTCTGGCTTTGAGCTGTCATCCCAGATCCAGCTATATCAAATATATTCAGTAGTGACATAATGATTAACCCTGCAGAACCATTGTTAAGTTTTTAATCTCGCTATTTTCGAAGGAAATTGCTGATTCATATCGCAATGCATTTTCTGTAAAAGCTGCACGTTCTACATCAATATCAACCGTATTTCCGTCTTGGCTATTCTGCTTACTTTTACGTAAAACAGTATATTTGCCTGCAGAAAAGCTTCCAGCATCAAGATGTAAAGGATTAATTTGGGTCATTTCGACTGCGGTGGGCATGGATGAAGCGTTCATGGCGTTCATCATTGCTGTTTTGAAATCAAAGTCACGAGCTTTGTAGTTAGGCGTATCAGAATTTGCAATATTGGAAGCCAATACTTCCTGACGTTTGCTCGTCAACCGAAGTGCATTTTCATAGAAACCGAGCGAACTATCTAGTTTGACAGTCATAATTATACTCACGAAAACTTAAAGTGATAAATCTATAGTAAATTAATAATACTTTTCGCATTTTATAACACAAGTCGATGAGACTTTCAATTAATAAACTAAAATACTAGTGAGTAAGTCTATGAGACTTTTAATTAATAAACTAAAATAGTAGTGAATTAATAGACAAGCAAAAATTAAAACCTTTTTTGCTTGTATGTTTCATTTCTATTCGACTAAGTTGTGTTGGCAATAATCATTGTCACAGAACAGTTGGTGCAGAATCACCAAAACAGACTTTTATAAAGACTTATCCTTATCTTCATGTTGAACTCAAATTAATTATGCTAAAAACATCTGAAAATACGCTAGATCCAGACGACTGGCCTAGTTTTCGTAAGCAAGGCCATCGCATGTTAGATGATATGTTTGATTATCTTGAGCAATTACGTGAACAACCAGTTTGGCAAGGTTTACCTGCAGAGCAGCGTGATGTTTTTCAACGGCCTTTGTTAAATGAATTTAGCGAACTTAATGAGGTGCACGATATTTTTATGAAAACCATATTGCCTTATGCGGTAGGGAATACCCATCCTGGTTTTATGGGCTGGGTTCATGGCGGTGGAACACCCGTTGGAATGTTGGCAGAAATGTTAGCCGCTGGTTTGAATGCTAATGTAGGTGGGCGAGATCAAGCGCCTATTGAACTTGAAAAACAATTGCTGCAATGGATTAAGTCGATATTTTCTTTTCCAGAAACAGCAGGCGGCCTTTTTGTTACCGGCACCTCCATGGCGAATCTTATTAGCGTATTAATTGCTCGTACCGTCTACTTAGGGAAAGCTATTCGAAAAGAAGGCTTGGTCAATTCAGATCTACAATTAGTCGCTTATACTTCGGAAAGTGCTCACATTAGTATTGCACAGGCTATGGATATAGCGGGTATCGGCAGCAATGCCTTACGTATGATTCCAACTAATGCCATGTATCAAATGGATGTTAGCGCACTAGCTCAGGCTATCAGTGCTGATAAGAAAGCCGGGCTTACACCGTTCTTTATTGCTGCAACCATTGGTACTGTTGATGTTGGCGCTATTGACCCATTGCCTGCAATTGCTGACCTTGCCCAGCGGGAAAATCTCTGGTTTCACGTTGATGGTGCTTACGGTGCCTTAGCAATATTAGCGCCCGATATTGCGCCGCGCTTGCAAGGTATAGAGCGTGCCGATTCGATAGCCTTCGATTTTCATAAATGGGGTCAAGTTCCTTATGACGCTGGATTTATACTGGTCAGAAACGGTGAGCTTCAGCTAGATACTTTTGCAATGCCAGCAGCCTATCTAAGTCGAGAAAGCCGTGGCCTATCAGCAGGTTCGCCATGGCCTTGTGACTTAGGACCTGAGTTATCACGAGGCTTTAGAGCTCTTAAAACTTGGTTTACTATAAAAGTCTATGGTCAAGAAAAATTAGGGCAGGTTATCTCTAATACCTGTGCACTGGCGCAGTACCTTAAGCAGCGCATCGAACTCAATCCAAAGTTAGAACTTTTGGCATCTGTTGAGCTTAATATAGTTTGCTTTCGCTATCGATGCCTAAATCCTAATCGTATTAATGCAGATATTGTTATTGCTTTGCAAGAGTCCGGTATTGTGGCACCTTCGACAACGACATTGCATGGTCAACTGGCTATTCGTGCGGCGATTGTTAATCATCGAACTACGAGTAGTGATATTGATGCTTTAATCGAGGCTACATTAGCCTTCGGAAAAATCATCGAAAACACTATAGCACCATAATTATTATAGGAAAATAAATGAGCGGTATAGACGCTATTAAAATAAACAAGGCCCCATTAATTGGCCTTGCCAAACTCATGCGCATGGCTATTTCTGGAGTGGATTTAGCTCCCTTAGGCGCACAATTAATTGAAAATATAGAAACTGATATTAGCGCTCATTCCTTAATGGATTTGGCCATGGTTTTGCTATTACGAGGTAATCGTGACTTAGCTTTACAGACTCAATCAGAAGCGATTACGGGCCAACAAGTTTATACTCAACCGACAATGTGTCCATCAATCTCTATTCGCGTGTGTGCTATTCTGAGTGCAGGTGATCTCATGGCGAATACGCCGCTAGAATTTCTTTTAGAAGATTCGGATGTTTTACTGCATTTGGTTTATGTGACAGAAGACAGGCCATTGCCAGCAAACATTGAGCTCCCTGAGCATGATGTGTTATTTGTGGCGATTGCTCAATCTGATCAGAATATGTCATTGTTGAAAGCGGTTTCTGCTGCCATTATTAATTGGCCTAAGCCTGTGCTCAACAGGCCAGAGCGTATCGCGCTATTATCGCGCAATCAAGCTTGTGAGTGCTTACAATCCATTCCTGGTGTCAGTATGCCCAGCACCGTCCGTTTAGATAGGCAACATTTAGAAAAATTAGCTAATCAGGAGTTAGCACTTGATTTTATTCTTGCTGACGGTGTGTACCCTATTATTGTGCGTCCCGTTGATTCTCATGCCGGACAGGGTTTGGATAAAATAGTTGATGCAGTCGCTCTAGATCTTTATTTACAAGAGCATACCAATAGCGAGTTTTATATTTCACGGTTTATTGATTATCGAGGACAAGACGGACTATTTCGAAAATATCGTATCGTATTAATAGAGGGGCAGCCATTTCTTTGTCATCTGGCTATCTCTGAGCATTGGATGATTCATTACCTTAATGCAGGCATGGCCGAAAGTACAGAAAAGCGTGCGGAGGAAGCTGCAGTTATGTCCGATTTCGATACTGATTTTGCACTTCGACATGCACATGCTTTTTTGGCCATTAATAAGCGTATTGGTCTGGATTATCTAGGCATAGATTGTGGCGAAACCCCTGACGGTCAGTTACTTATTTTTGAAGTGGATAGCTGTATGGTTGTACACGCAATTGATTCTGTGGAAATATTCCCTTACAAGCAAGCGCAAATGCGTAAAGTATTTAAAGCCTTTAGACATATGCTGCTTAATACTATTTTGATTAAAAAATCTCATAACTTATGAAATCCAACTATTTCTATCCTGACGGCATGGCTTATACATTACAAGAAATCCTGCCTGATACTGCTCAATGTTTAACGACTGGAGGTGACGCACGTATTGCCTTAGATGCTATCAGTGGTATTAATCAATACAGTTGCAGGCCTTTTCCTGATCCAACTATGCTGGCTTATGGTTCATCTACGGCTTCTATTATATCTACTCAAGGTTATCATCATGCAGACCAATTACGTCAACGAATAGTAGTTGCCCTCAAAACAGAGTCCGCATCAATAATCTATGCCCATGAAATAAAACGTATTCGTGAAGAGCTCATAAAGTTATGTGAACTACCTGAAACAACTGGCGTAATACTCTCATCATCAGGTACTGATATTCATAGCTTAGTTTCCCGCTACGTAGGGCGTGAAAACAATTTAGCTCCACGAATAATTATGATAGAAGCCAATGAAACTGGTAAAGGAGTCAATGCTGCATTAAATAGTAGTATCCATGATGAGCGAAACGATGTAATACCTGTGAAGGTTCGATTAGCAGATGGTGAACTTAGGCCTATAAACGCTATTGATGAAGAAATCGAAATGCTGGTCACTGAAGCTATTGCTACTAATAGAAGTGTATTACTCATAGTAACGGATCAATCCAAGACAGGATTGATTACCCCAAGTCTTAGTTGTGTTTTAGATCTGCATCAACGTTTTCAAGACAAAATTGATGTATTAATAGATGCTTGCCAATTTCGTTTAGCGCCACCAACATTACGCGCTTATCTTGATCTTGGCTTTATGGTTGCATTAACGGGATCAAAGTTTCTAACTGGACCCTCTTTTTCTGGGGCGATACTTTTTAAATCAGAACTAAGCGCCGCTTTAGAAGCAGTCAGCAGTACTTTAAACAGCAACCCATCTAAAACAGCTAACTTTGGTTTGTTATTACGCTGGGAAGTCGCTCTACAAGAACTTAAAGTGTTCCGTTCTATACCTCAAAAATACATTATTACTTTTATTCAAGACTTTACTTCAGCTATACATCAACGATTACAAAAAGATGTTTTTTTTGAACCATTACCTGTACCAAAAATAGACCGTAGTCCAATGATAGTGGAGCATAGCTGGGATCAGCTTCAGACTATTTTTCCATTCTTGCTTTATCATGCAGATACCGACAGAACACCATTAACTGCAGAAGAAACCTCGATTATTTATAAGCAACTCGCCGTTTCTATCAACAACGAGTGCTTCAGTTTACAAGATCACCATGCAGCTACTGCAAGTTTACGTTGTCAAACAGGACAGCCGGTTGCATGTGGGAATCGTAATGGTGTGAAAATTAGTGCTTTGCGTTTATGTATCAGCTCTAGACTGATTGGAGAAGCAGCCTTAGAAGAAAATAACGGCCAGTCGATAATTGATGGTGCGTTATCTGTATTGGATAAAATAACCTTACTAATTCAGTTATTACCTATGCTCAAAGCATAATTTTAAAGTAAAAAATTATAACTTATCATGTATAAGCTTTAACTGCTTTTTTCCCTTGCCACATTGTTTGTAGCATTTTTGTAAGATCAAGCTTTTTTAATTGTCCTAATAGCATAATTTCTTTACCTATTACTATTACTGATTCAATGCCTACGGCGTCGAAGTTCATCCCAGCAATTCCGGGACTTCCTTTATTGGCACGAACAAGGCGGTAAGCAAACATGAGGAGCCTACCCGCCATACCTTGTCATATAACGCATAGAAGCGATAGACTGGTCTTGCTTGGCCTTGGTATAGAGCGTCCTATGTAGTACCCTGATTTCATCAGGGGTTATTAGCATCATGGCAATCCCCGTCTCCTTCACTCTTCGGTTACCTGAACAAAGCAGGTTCACTTGCGTTACGGCCTGCTCTTTTGCTGTTTGGAAACTCGCGACACCCTGTTGCCACGATGCCGCTTCCTCATACTACCAAGACGTACGGACAACTCCTCGGACGGGACTTTAACCAGCTAGATTTATTACTTTTACTGCGAACAGTCAAGTCTTGCAAAACCATATATTCGTATAAAAAAGCGGAGCCAAGTCTACAAAAACATAAAACAACCGCTTAAATTAGTTATGGAGTTAATCCATAATCTACTATAAGCCGGGCTTGCCCCTGCTCTTGTTTTTCAGGCTCTTCAATTACTAAGGGTTGGTTTACTGTTTTTCAATGCACAACAATTCGGTCTGATTTGTTTGAATCGCTATCCGCATGATTACGTAGCGGCGTCACTTCCTTGGTTTCGCGATATTTTTTATAGTCAGCGAGCACTTGGGCATGATCGAATGCCAAGGGTTCGGGCAACTCGTCCAGACTGAAGACTCGACAATTTTTGGCATCATCGGCTGCTATCGGCGTCCCTGCCGCTTTTGCGACATAAACCGCCGTCACGGTATGACCACGGGTATCGCGAAGCGGGTCTGAATAAATGCCCAGCAACGCTGTCAGTTGCACAGCCAGAGACACCTCTTCCTGGGCCTCACGCACAGCGGCCTGTTCAACCATTTCACCCACATCCACAAAACCGCCGGGAATAGCCCAGCCATACGGTGGGTTGGCTCGCTCAATTAATACAATGGGACGACCTGGAAAATCAGTCAATTCAATAATAATATCAGCGGCAAGCAAAGGAGTAATAGGTTTATACATGGTATAACTTCAAAAAATAAGGGTGGCAAGTCAAAACATAAGATTAACAAAAAACGTCGTAACCTCAGCCGTTAAAAAATAAAACACAGATCACACAGATTTGACGGATAGTCATGGATAAAAAGCTTTCTTAATTTCATCAAAAGACTCCCTATAAACACGTAAAATGTTTTTTCGACTAACATAAAAGCCGTTAAAACTCCTGCAATTCAATGCCGTTAAGTTAAGCATAAAACTGAATTAAAACAGCTTTAGCTGTTTTTACAGGCAATAGCTGAAGCGATTGCACTCCAGTTTTTTAAACAACTTACGCTTAACTTAAAGGCATTGCCCCTGCAATCTGTGTCATCCGTGTTCTATGATCGAAGCCAACATCAACCGAGTCGCTACAAAACGTATTATTAATCCTGATCATGACCATGTTTTTTGGCCAGTAAAGCCATTGTAACGGATATAAATAACCCAAAAACCATTACGATGGTGTTGATCGAAAATCCGGCATCAATCATCAGGGCATAAGCCCCCAACATCAATAAAATACTAAGATTTTCGTTAAAGTTTTGCACCGCAATGGAATGTCCCGACCCCATCAGTTGATGTCCGCGGTGCTGTAACAAGGCATTCATTGGAATCAAAAAACTGCCGGCAAAAATGCCAACCAGTACCAGCATCAGCACCGCCACTCGCCAATCAGTTACCCAGACCATACCTAACACAACCAGCCCCATCGCTATTCCCAAAGGCAATACTTTTACGGCATATTCCAATAACACCGTCTTGGCTGCCACCACAGAACCGATAGCAAGACCCACCGCAACAACGGCCGTTAATTGGGTGGCCTGCTCCAAATCAAGCTTTAAGGCGACCGCAGACCAAGCGAGAATGATTAAACGCAAACTCGTTCCTGCCCCCCAAAACAGTGAGGTTACTGCAAGCGATATCTGCCCCAAGGGGTCTTTCCATAACAACAGGAAACAACGCCAGAAATCGGTTATTAAAAAACCTGGCGTTGGTTTTGACAAAGTATGCTCAATGGGTAACTTGGGAATGTAATAATTAAGCAGGGCCGCCACGAAATAAAAACCCAGTACGACAAGAATTGCAAACTCGGGAGCCGTATCAATACCACCATTGAACTGAAGTGCGCCCAGTTGCTGAACAACATGATCCTCTACACGATGACCAATCAATAATCCACCAAATATGGCACCCAAAATAATAGCCCCAACGGTCAAACCTTCCATCCAACCGTTTGCCCATACCAAGCGATGAGCGGGGAGACATTCGGTCAGAATGCCGTATTTGGCCGGCGAGTACAGCGCCGCACCCATACCCACCAAGCCATAGGCAAGCAGTGGATGCAAGCCCAATAACATGGCAGCGCAACCCATTATCTTGATACTGTTACTGATGAACATCACCCGACCCTTGGGCAACGCATCAGAAAATGCACCCACAAACGGTGCAAGCACGATAAAAGCGAACACGAAAAATTGCTGTAATACCGGAATTTGCCAAGAGGGTGCGTCATGGGATTTAAGTAACGCAATAGCCGCGAACAGCAGTGCGTTATCCCCCAATGATGAAAAGAACTGTGCCGCAAGAATAATATAGAAACTTCGATTCATATAATTATGTGTCTTGTGCCGCTCTTTGAAAATGCAGCGTCATTGCGCTATCAATGGGTTAGGTTATTTCCTGCGTTAACCTCAAGCGTCTCAATATCGCCGATACTCGCCTCAGTCATTTGCCACCTTAAAAGCTCCAACGTGCCATTAAAATGCTCAACGATGGCGGTACAGCTTTCCACGAAATCACCGGTGTTGATATATAAAAATCCGT
>JBAXUR010000033.1:0-29546 GCA_037129595.1 Methylococcaceae bacterium
TTTTGGGTGTTGTCGAGCATAGAAACAGCCTGTTAAAACCACAAGATAACAAAGCGGAATCGGGATATCTTAGTGAAGATTATGTTATCGCGCTAGCCAGAAATGCTGGTTTTGAGTTTTTGGATAAATCAGAAATTAATGCCAACAGCAAGGATACCAAAGATTATCCCGCAGGCGTATGGACGCTGCCGCCTTCTTTGGCACTAAAGGATAAAGACCGAAATAAATATTTGGCTATCGGTGAAAGTGACAGGATGACCATTAAATTTATCAAGCCTCAATAAGTGGCTTGAGGCAATTTTAAAAAATCAACTGCCTCAGATTTACAGATTAAATTTACTTTATAATTTTTGAATCTGTGGCAGATAATTTTTGCAAGTCACCTGCTGATTCAAGTTATTTAATGTTCTGTTTCACATTCCAACATTACCTTTTACACATATTAGACTCTGTTAAAAATAACAGAGCAAAAAATGGCTATGTGTGGTTTTTCTGTCAAGAACTATTTTCTAACTACTTGAAAATAAAATAAAAATAATTTTTGTCTTAAAATTGTTCATTGTAACAAAACTGTAATAAAAACCGATGGTAAGGCTGCTTAAAAACAAGTTACTCACAGAGTTATCCACAGCTTCTGTGGGTAACTCAAATAGTTTAGGCTACTTAGTTAGTTAGCAATAAAACCTCATAAATAATTTAACTTCTATGGCTAAGTTGCCCACTGGCGATGCACTGATTTTTAGAGTCGCCATCCCCGTTCCCGTGTATCGTTTATTTGATTATCTCGCTCCGGATGCTATTGATTTGTATAACGTCAAGCCAGGGGTGCGCCTTGAAGTGCCTTTTGGAAAGGGTAAAAAAATCGCGTTTCTGCTTGAAATTGTTCAGCATAGCGAACTGGAAACCAGCAAATTAAAACAGGTCATACGGATTCTGGATCACCCCTCATTATTATCGGCTAAAGATTTGTGGTTGTTGAAGTGGGCCAGTCATTATTATCATCATCCGCTGGGTGAAGTAATAAGCACTGCTTTTCCTGCGGTATTGAGGCAGGGTAAGTCAGTGGATGTTAAAACAGAGAAACGTTATACCCTGACAGCGTTAGGCAAGGTGACGGACAGCGCCGGGTTACAACGATCACCCAAACAAAAAAGTGTGTTGGAAAAATTTCAATCCTGCCCTGCAAGTCTGTCAGAAGTTGAGCTTTCGGAATGGAATGACAATTGGCGACCTGCGGTAAAGGTATTAATCGCAAAACAATGGGTGCAGCTTGAATTGCATGCGGCCAAGGTGAATAATCCGGAAGCGTTAATCAGAAATAATGCCTTGCAGTGTAATCCACCGCAGCAAGCGGCGATAGACGCGGTCTGTGCCAGTCTCGGGCAGTTTGGGGTTTTTTTACTGGAGGGTGTTACCGGTAGCGGCAAAACAGAAGTTTATCTACAGATTATTCGTACGGTACTGGAGCGGGGGCAGCAGGTTTTGGTACTGGTACCGGAAATTACCCTAACACCGCAACTTGAAGACCGATTTAGACAGCGCTTTGCCGTCAGTATTGTCTTGTCCCATTCCAAGTTGACCGATAATCAACGGCAAGCCGCCTGGCTACAAATGCAGCAAGGTGATTGTTCTATTTTGTTGGGTACGCGTTCTGCCTTATTTACACCGTTAAAAAATCCGGGATTGATTATCCTTGATGAAGAACATGATGCCTCGTTTAAGCAACAAGAAGGCTTTCGTTTTTCTGCCCGAGATATTGCCGTTGTGCGTAGTAAGTTGTTGCATATTCCGATTTTACTGGGTTCAGCAACGCCCTCTTTGGAAAGCTTGTATAACGTTGACAAACAGCGTTACCAGTTGTTACATCTGCCGGATCGGGCGGGCAATGCCATAGAGCCTGTTTTACAGTTAATGGACATCAGAAATAAAAGAATCAGTGAGGGTTTGTCTGAAGCACTGATTGAGGAAATGCGTAAAATCCTGGCAAAAAATGAACAGGTTTTGCTGTTTCTGAATCGACGCGGTTTTGCGCCCACGCTGATTTGTCATAGCTGTGGCTGGGTTGCACGTTGTCAACGCTGCGATGCCAATATGGTGATTCATTTTGATGAAGCATGTTTGCGTTGCCATCATTGCGGTCAGGAACAACGCCTGATTAAGCAATGTCCGGCTTGCAAAGTCGGCGAGTTGACGCCGTTGGGCTTAGGTACTGAACGGGTAGAAAAAGTGCTGGCCGAATTGTTTCCCGATAAAGTAACCGTGCGTTTGGATCGCGATTCTACGCAGCGCAAAGGTTCGCTGGAAAATTATTTGCAGCAAATCAATCAGGGTAAAGTGGACATTATTTTAGGAACGCAAATGCTGTCCAAAGGCCATCATTTTCCTAATGTGACCCTGGTGGCGATTCTTGATGTGGATAGCGGATTATTTAGCATTGACTTTCATGCACCCGAAAAACTGGCGCAAATGATTGTACAGGTTTCAGGTCGTGCCGGACGCGCTGAAAAGCCGGGTAAAGTCATTATGCAGACACGGCAACCTGAACATTCTTTATTAACCACTTTAATCCGGGAAGGTTATCGAAGCTTTGCAAAAACGGCACTGGCTGAACGTAAAGAGGCTTTATTACCGCCGTTTAGTTATCAGGCCTTGTTACGCGTGCAGGCTGGTGATGTTGATAGTCCACCGCTTTTTTTTAAGGCGGTCACCGCATTGGTAAAGACCTATAACACAGGACATACCCAGGTTTTGGGCCCCGTCGCTGCGCCAATGGCTAAGCGTGCCGGTCTTTACCGTTATCAATTATTGTTTCAAAACACCCATCGCAAGGAATTACAGGTATTACTTGACGTGTTAATACCTGAAATAGCCAAGCTTAAACAGGCCAAAAAAGTACGCTGGTCGCTGGATGTTGACCCTGTGGATTTGTATTGATACTGTTTGAATGGATAATCAGGCTGTTTTAATGGATAATGAGCGGCTATTTATACGATCTAACTACCGCCGTGAAGCAATGAAACAAAAAATAGAGGAACTGATTCTACAAGCTATTGAAACTCTCAAGGCAGAGGGTATTCTTGGCCTGGAAATTATTCCGAATATATCGATAGAACGTACCCGTGATGTACAGCATGGTGATTTTGCTTCAAATCTGGCTTTAATGTTGGCAAAACCGGCGAAAGCAAATCCTCGCGACCTGGCGATAAAAATTATTGCCGCACTGCCTCAGCATGACGCAGTGATGAAAGTGGAGTTAGCCGGCCCCGGTTTTATTAATTTTTTTATTAATCCCAACTCCCAATATCAGATTGTCAGCCAAATTCATACCCAAGGGCAGGAATTTGGTTTAAGCACCGTGGGTGCGGGTAAAAAAGTTCAGGTTGAGTTTGTTTCAGCTAATCCTACCGGCCCCTTGCATGTCGGGCATGGTCGAGGCGCGGCTTATGGTTCTGCGGTAGCTGATTTACTAAAAGCGGTCGGTTTTGAAGTGCATCGTGAATATTATGTTAATGATGCCGGTCGGCAGATGGATATACTGGCTGCCAGTATCTGGTTTAGATATCTGGAAGAATGCGGCGAGCTGGTTCATTTTCCCGGCAATGCTTATCGCGGGGACTATGTGCGCGAAATTGCCAGCGATATTCATAAAAATACCAACAATGATTATCGCCGCCCAATTGAGTTGGTGATGGAAAATATACCGCCTGACGAGCCGCAGGGCGGCGATAAGGATACGCATATTGATGCGCTTATTGAGCGCATGAAAACGTTGTTGGGTTTGCCACTCTACCGGGATTTTTTCCAAATTGGCCTGGAAAGTATTCTTGATGATATCAAAGTTGATTTGATAGAATTTGGCGTTGATTATCAGCAATGGTTTTCAGAGCGAGATTTAATGGATGACGGTTCGGTAGAAAAAGCGCTTGAGCGATTACGTGAAGGCGGACATCTTTATGAAAACGAAGGTGCAACCTGGTTTGCCTCCAGCCAGTTAGGCGATGAAAAAGACCGGGTAGTGGTTAGAGAGAACGGCCAATATACCTATTTTGCTTCAGATATTGCGTATCACATGAACAAGCTGGATCGTGGTTTTGACCAGATTATTGATATTTGGGGTGCCGACCATCACGGTTATGTGCCCAGAGTCAGGGCAGCGATTCAGGCATTAGGAGCTGATGCGTCTAAATTAAAAGTGTTGTTGGTTCAATTTGCAGTCCTTTACCGTGGCGAAGAAAGAGTGCAAATGTCTACCCGCTCAGGTGAATTTGTTACTTTGCGGCAATTGCGTAGTGAAGTTGGCAAAGATGCGGCGCGTTTCTTTTATGTGATGCGGCGCTCTGAACAACACATGGATTTTGATTTGAAACTGGCGACATCAAAATCCAATGAAAATCCCGTATTTTATGTGCAGTACGCGCATGCAAGAATTTGTAGTGTATTACGCCAACTGGATGAAAAAGGCTTCGAAAGGAATTTGTTACTGGGCATGGAAAGTCTGTCACAATTGACCGCAGAACATGAAATTCAGCTGCTGGGCACATTAGCGCGGTATCCTGAAGTTATTGAACGCGCAGCTTTGCAATATGAACCGCATCAAGTGGTTCTTTATCTGCGTGATTTGGCGCATGAGTTTCATACTTATTACAATGCCCATCAGTTTCTCGTTGAAGATGCCTGTGTTCGTGATGCCAGATTAAATCTGGTGTGTGCGGTAAGGCAAGTATTGGCAAACGGCTTGGGTCTTTTAAACATTAACACACCTGAGTCCATGTAATGGCCAGAGATTATAAACCAAGACCTCAAGGCAGAAGGGCAGGGCTGCGTGGTAAAAAATTCGATCGGCAGCCAGGTATTGGTTTGTGGAAATGGATGTTGATTACCGCGATAATTATTGCCTTTGTGGTTTTTTTGGTTTATTTACGAAGTAACGGACCAACAACAGAAAATCCTCCGCAAACTTCACAAACAATACCCAATAAAACGGGTGTGGAGAGCGTAGTCGCACCTAAAGAAGAGCAAAAGCCCGAAATTAAACTGCCGCAGTTTGATTTTTACACCATTTTGCCTGAAAAAGAAGTGGTAGTGCCTGAGTATGAAATTAAAACCCGCACGCGGGAAGAGCGCGTAGGCAAAGCTAAAGAAACGCATTATATTATGCAGGCAGGTTCTTTTAAGACCTTTAAAGAAGCGGATCGGTTAAGGGCAAAGCTTGCGGCTATGGGTATAGAATCCAAAGTTCAGAAAGCAAAAGTCGGTGATGTTAACTGGTATCGGGTCAAAATGGGGCCTTATGCTCAGACTGAGAGTGTTAATGCTATCAGGGCGCGGATAAGACAGCATGGCATCGATGCCATTATTACGGAAACGAGCGAATAATGACGGGCAGGGGCGACAGAAGTCGCCCCTAAATATGGATTAAATACCATCCTCTTTGTCATCATCAGAATCAGAGGCCATATCAGAAATCTCTTTTAAGCGTGATATTGCCTTAAAGTTGATGCTGTTTTCCGGATAAAAGCCTTCCTCACTGACATCACCGGCAAGTTGTCCAGTCAACAGTTCCAACGTTTCATCGACACTGGACACGGCATAAACCGCAAACAGTCCTTCTGCAACCGCATCAATCACTTCCTGTTTTAACATCAAATTACGTTTATTGGCTGCAGGAATAATCGCGGCATGTTGTCCGTTAAGTCCGCGTGCCTGACAAAGCCTAAAGTAACCTTCTATTTTCTCATTGACGCCACCGACGGCTTGCACTTCGCCGTATTGGTTAATCGAACCTGTAACCGCAAAAGCCTGGTTAATGGGGGTGCGAGTGAGTGCAGAAATAAGGCAACACAATTCCGCAAGCGAAGCACTGTCACCGTCGATATAGCCATAAGATTGTTCAATGGCGATGCTGGCCGATATAGCCAAAGGAAATTGCTGGGCGTAAGAATGTCCCAGATAACCCGTTAAAATCATAACGCCTTTTGAGTGGATGGCCTGACCCAATTCTGCTTCCCGTTCAATATCAACGATACCTCGTGAACCCGGATAAACCGTCGTGGTGATACGTGCAGGCGCACCAAAGCTGCTGCCGCCAATTTCCAGCACGGTTAAGCCGTTGATTTTGCCAACCGCTTCGCCTTCGGTATCAATAAGAATGGTGCCCTCAAGCATCTCCTCAAGGATGGCTTGGGATAAGCGGCCATTACGGTATTCTCTGGCCGCCAAGGCTTGTTCAATGTGCGCCCTGTCGATTTCGCTGTGTTTGGCTTGTCTGCAAAACAGATTGGCTTCAGCAATAATATCCAATGAATCTTTAATGTGGGCAGAAAAATGGTGCTGATTTTCTGACAGTCTGCAGCTGTGCTCAATCAAACCTTCAATTGCCGCACGTGTTAAAGGGTTGGCACCAGAATCAGCGGCTTGTTTAAGCATTAACACAGCAAATCCCTGCATGGACTCATCGGTGCGGGGAATATAATTATCAAAGTCGGCAAGTATTCTGAACATTTCATTAAATTCACTATCCATTTCTTCCAACAGATAATAAATATCTCGCGAACCAACCAGTATCACTTTAACATTTAAAGGAATTACTTCGGGTTTTAAGGTAATGGTATTAATACCCAACTCTGAATACGGCGATTCAATTTCAATGCGGCCTGATTGCAATGCCCGTTTAAGACCTTCCCAGACGAAAGGGTAAGTGAGCAGTTTTTCGGCATCAAGAATTAAATAACCCCCGTTGGCTTTATGCAATGAACCGGCACAAATTTTTCGGTAATTGGTGACTAAAGCGCCTTGGTCGCTGACATATTCAATGCGGCCAAACAGGTTTTGATAAATGGGATGCGGCTCATAAATAACTGGCGCACCAGTCTCCTGTTTGCTATCAACCAGAATATTGGGCGCGTATAGCTCGGTTAGGGTCAAGCGTTTTGCCGTTGTATCTCGGGGCTCTAATGTCCGTCCGGGCATCAGATAATCGGGAATGGTTAGATCCAGGTTTTTTTTGATTTCTGATAAATAGGTGATGACATCATCAATATTTTGATATTTTTCATTTAGTTCAGAAAACAAAGGCTCTATTGCCAAACTGATGGTGTCATTATCCAGTTGCTTGATTTTTTCAACCATCGTCCTGCGCCATTGCGGCAATTCCAGCAGCACGTCACTGAGATATTCCTCAAGTTCTTCAACGTGGCTGTGAAAAGCCTCACGCTCAGGTTGCGGCAATTGTGTAAATTGCTCTTCATTGAGTGATTTATTCTCTCGGATAGGGGCAAAAGTAATTGATTCACTTTCTCTAAACAAAGCGATGCTATTGGCCTGCGCTTTTTTATCGACCAAATCAATGGCGCTGTTATAACACTGGCTAAACTGGCGCTCGATGGCTGATTTTTTTTGCTGATAAGCGGGGCTTTCAAAAGCCGCTGGAAAAGTAGCCAACAGGTTATCAAGCAACTTTTCAATATCCTTGCTGAACACCTGCCCGTATTCGGCAGGTAATTCAATCGTTACCGGTTCTCTGGAGTTATCAAAATTATCCACATAAGCATAAGACGGCGGAGCCGCCAGGGTTTGTGCAAGTGCATCAAGATGATTGGTTACCATGGACAGGCGGCCTAAGCCGGATTCACCCATGACAAAAATATTGTAACCGGGATTAGGCATGGCAACCCCAAACTCCAGAGCAGACTGCGCTCTGGGTTGCCCTAAAATACCGGTTTGCAAGCGGGGCGCTTCCGGAAATTCAACACCGGTCAAATCGACATTGAGTTTTAGTGACGCGAGTGGAAGCTGTAAAGTAATAGACATGGATAAGTTCGTAGAGACTCGGATTGCAAATAATCGAACATTCTAACATTTTTATTGATTTTTTCGATAACATGTATTCGGATTTTAGTCACAAACTCAAAATGCCAAAAACAGCGAGATAATTTAGACAAACCGTTACCCTTTAAAAAAGCACTATCTTCATACTGGCTAAGCTAACTGAAAGCAAAATAGTGGACATCATTTGTGGGAAAATTAGATCAAGGCGCTTTAAAAGCAAAAGCAAAAAAAGCAGCCGCTTCCAAAAATCCAAACGCAATTAGATAATTCCACGCCAACTTTTCTTTTAGAAAAAATACTGCGAACACCATAAAATGTTGCTGATGTAACGACTTCTTGAATAATATTAAGCTGAAAGCCGGAAAAATAAGCATAGCCCAGACGCTTTGTAGGCACGGTAATACAATACTCAAACAGAGCAAATGCCCAAGAAACCAACACCACTTTCCAACGTAGCCAATGTATTAGAGAATTGAAAAATGACGATTTTATAGAAATGAATTTATTGGCACAAAGTATTCAAAAGCTTTGTCATCAAGCTATGGATGCTATAGATTAACATCGGAAGAATCGAGGATTGAGGTTACTTAAATAGAACCCGTAAGTCAGATTCCTGTCAGTAAGTCGCTAAACAGCGTACAAACTTAAGATTTACTATGAATTTTTATGTCAGGTTCAGTAGAGCCCACCTAATCCACCGCAACTAATCCCTGTCAATTTCATAATTTATTTTTACCTGTTGCGATGTGCCGGCTTGGGTTTCAATATTGATTGAATCGGTGATTTTATGTTTTAGTACCATTCCCGCTTGTTTGTTAAACAGGCCTACTTTGGCATCGACATAAGTAGGTGGCTAAAAGTCTTTTAATAAAATGGTAAATAAGATTTTTTTATCTAATAAATCTCTATTATCTGGTGTTTTGGTAAATAACGGATAATCTTATTTTTTGAAAATGTTGAATAACTTTTGAACGACTATTTAAAAATTGAGAGGCAGCTATTGACCTACTGCAATCATTGTATCCTGTAGCGCTTCTCTTTTTTTACTTCAAATTCATTGATGCCCTGTTTATCGGTAAGCCGGGATGTCTGTCCTTGTCCTTAAAAACTTTACTGGAAGAAAAAAATAAGGCAAGCGTGATGTCTTCTTCCTTGATGTTGTGCGCTTTGTAATGGGCGCTTTTTTAGTGATACTTTGTCGTGATTCAAAGGCGTATTTGGCTGAACAGGTCATGGACTGGGATCGCAAAACGATAACGCTGGGGTTAAATTAATTACACATGAGGGATCGTCTTTGTCTATAATTTAAAGGCAGGCGGTATCATTAAAAATAAAATCGTTTTTATTCATATAGCTATAAGAGCGACAGGCTTCTGAGGTATCAGCTTGCTTTGATGGGTAATGCAAGCCACCTGATTTAATTATTATCATTCATCTTTAATTTATTTTCTGTGCTAAAATCGCACGCAGTAGCCAGGTTATTAATTTGAGCGTATTGTAAATGCAAAAAGTTAATTTTAATTAACCTGCTTCTAAAATAATCCAATCATCAATTTTGAGGTTTTATAAGTAATGCAAGCATTAAAAAAAGTTCTAATTTCTATTGTTATGACAGCATCTATGGCTGCAATTTCATCATCAGCTTTTGCTGCACCTAAAGGTGAAGCAGCAGTTAAAGAAGCTATTGAAGGCACGCTTTCAGGCATCACTGCAGCACAAGCTGAACTTAAGGCGGGTGATTTACCTGCTGCTTCAAAAACTATTCTTGAAGCGTCTCAAGCTTCAAAAGAATTTCGTTTTGAAATTACTGAGCGTCAACGTCAAAAAGCAACTGATGTATTGAAAGCTGCTCGTAAATCAGTTGATGCAGGCGATGCTGCTGCTGCAGAAGCAGGATTAGCGTCAGCTTTAAAGTCATTTTCAGAAATGAAAGCTAAATACGACGAGTCACATTAATAAAAATATGTAAAATCAGATTCAATTGCGGCCAATGCTGTAATTGAATCTGCTTACTTAAGAGTTATAGCATTAAAAATATTTATTAATACCTGTATTTAATCCACCTTAACAGGTTAATTACTTGCTAAATGTGTTAGAATTATCTCCGGCAAATATTACAATTTGTATTTTGCCAATATAATTAGAAATAACAACCACTTGAGGACTAGTAAAACATGAAAACATTGAAAAAATTCTTGCTACCTTTATTTATTGCAGCTTCTATGGGTGCTGTTTCAACTTCAGCTCTAGCCGAAACTGATGCAGGAAGAGTTACTTATCCACCTGCTGAAGCAATTGACATGGTAACCGCTAAAATACAAATTGCCATTGAAGGCATTAGCAAAGGTGCAAGTAACGACGAGGCAGCTGCTCTTATTAAGCCAGCAATTGAGTTAAGTAAAGAAATCAATGCTAATGATAAAGTAGATAATGCACGTTCAAAAGCTAATAGAAAATTGAAGTCAGCTCTGACACACGCTAAAGATTCTGCTCTACAAGAAGCTGAGCAAGAATTAAGAGATGCCAAAAAAGATTTTGAAGCTCTAAAAAGCTTGATCTAACAGCAATATAATCCTATCGGGATGCCTTTGGGTTTCCTGATAGGGTTGATTCCATCATCATCACCTATCATTTTTAGTTCTATAAGCTATGCCCGGTGGTATGAGGCGTATAACTAACAATGCACTTCATTTTTTCAAATTCTTTCCTCGGTATTTAAAAATTTAAAGCAATGACTGCTTAAGTATAATTGTCATGATTTTTTCGTTGCCAAGAAAGAGATTCAGGTAGATTTGTTGTCGGTTGGGGCTCTCCTAATCATAAGTCTTAAAAGCTGCACAACTTTAATGTTAGATCTTTTTTTCTTTTTTCAATAATTAATCCCTGCCTTTGGTAGTAAATTCATAGCCATCATCGCGTAGATAGTTTAAGTATTTAGGTTAATGAAAGTCCGATTGCAAAGACACCGTATTTTCTAAGGGTAATATTTCAGGTTATTCAAAATTTTTGGCTATACTATTAAATTGTAGAAGTAGATTAAGCGTCAATAGCTTAATCAACACGACAAAATATATTTATAGCGATATTCCATTGCGCAGTAGTAGACAAAAAGACCGATAAGGAGTATCCGCTTAATAGCTATAGCATCATATCTTCCTTGTGCCAAGATTCTCTGGGAAGAATAGCTAGTATGATAATAAGGGGTGTGCTCATTATTAAATGGTGTCTATTTTTTACTCAAAATCGCCTTAATATCTATCGGTAATAAACTCAATATTTCAAGCAGGTTTTATAACATGAAAAATAGACGACTGGACTCTTCTCAGCTATATAAACCTTGCAATGTTGAACAATTAAAATTTGATTCTACTGAAGAGCTTGAAGATATCGATATTACCGTGGGACAAGAACGAGCGGTTGATGCCATAAAGTTTGGTATTCGTATTCAGAAAAACGGTTTTAATATTTTCGCAATGGCACCCACAGGTACCGGGAAATTGACCACGGTAAGGCAGTTAGTTGAGCACGAAGCCAACCGAAAGGCCATCCCTTCAGAGTGGTGTTACGTCAATAATTTTAGCCAACCGGCCAAGCCTTCGGCTATTAAATTAATACCGGGGCAAGGTAAATATTTTAAGGAAGACATGGAGCAATTGATTGATGAGCTCAGTGTCGCAATACCGGCGGCGTTTGATGGTGATGAATACCGCTCCAGGGAAGGTGAAATTGAAAGTCAATCCCGGCAACGGGAAATAGATGAACTAAGCCAATTACGTGATAAGGCCGCAAATGCTCATGTCATTCTTATAGAGACTCCCACCGGCTATGCTTTTTCTCCAGCCGATGAAAACAATGAAATGATTACGCCTGAGCAGTTTAATAAGCTGGATAAGGATAAACAGTATGCAATAAAAAAATCAATCATTGAGTTACAGGACGACTTAGCGAAATTGTTAAAAAATTTCCCTGCCTGGCGTAAGGAAGCCAAGCGGAAATTACAAGCCCTGAATCGTGAAGTGGCTGAACTGGCGGTCAATCATAGCGTTGATGAATTGATCGAGAAATATGCTAAACAGGAAACCATTCTTGGCTATCTGAATGATGTACAGAAAGATATTGTTGAGCATGTGCGCGATTTTATTCCGCGTAGCGAAAAAGTCCTGTCATTTATGGAGTTACCCCAAGAATTCAATCCATTTAAACGCTATCAGGTCAATTTGATGGTTGATTTTAGTCATACAAAATCTGCTCCGGTGATTTTTGAAGATCACCCCAATTACAGTAATTTGCTGGGGCGTATTGATCATCAGGCTTATATGGGGTCGTTGGTTACCGACTTCACCATGATTAAGCCTGGGGCTTTGCATAAAGCAAATGGTGGTTATCTGATACTGGATGCCAGAAAAATATTAATTCAACCTTATAGTTGGGAAACGCTTAAAAGAACCTTACAGGGGGGGGAAATACGTATTGAATCTTTGGAGCGGGCGCTCAGTTTAATAAGTACGTCATCACTGGAACCGGAACCCATCCCGTTAGACGTAAAAATCATTCTGGTAGGTGATCCGTTAATTTATTATTTATTAAGCGCTTATGATCCCGAATTTCATAATCTCTTTAAAGTAGCGGCTGATTTTGATGAATCCGTTTCCAGAGAAAGCAGCAGTCATGACTATGCGCGTTTACTGGGAACCATTGCCCGGCGCGAAAAATTAAAGCCACTTAGCCAAAATGCTGTCGCCAGGGTTATCGAGCATAGCTCCAGATTGGTAGGTGATGCAGAAAAACTGATAACTCATCTTGAAACCATTAAAGACTTATTAACAGAATCCAATTATTGGGCGGAAGATAATGGCCACACCCATATATCCAACAGTGACATACAGCAAGCCATTGATCATAAAACCCACCGGCTGGATAAAATTAGGGAAAAGCTCTACGAGCATATTGAGCGTGGTACGCTTTTAATTGATGTTGAAGGAGTCGTGATTGGCCAGATTAATGCACTGTCAGTCTTACAATTGGGGGAGTTTTCATTTGGACAGCCCTCGCGCATTACTGCAGTAACCCGCTTGGGTAGCGGAAAAGTGGTCGATATAGAGCGTGAAATTGAATTGGGCGGGGCCATTCACTCAAAAGGCGTAATGATATTGTCGAGCTTTATCGCCGCACGCTATGCCCGAAAAACGATGTTTTCAATAGCGGCCAGTTTGGTATTTGAGCAATCTTATGGCTCTGTAGAGGGTGACAGCGCATCTCTGGCTGAAGTGTGTGTTATTTTATCATCCATTGCCCAGATTCCTTTAAGACAGGATCTTGCTATCACCGGCTCAATAAACCAACTGGGGCAGGTTCAGCCGATAGGCGGCGTTAATGAAAAAATTGAGGGGTTTTTCGATATTTGTGCCAAAAAAGGTTTAACCGGGACGCAGGGCGTAATCATTCCCGCCATCAATATCAAACACTTAATGTTGCGATGGGATGTGGTTCATGCTGCTCAATCCGGTCAATTTAGCATTTATGCCGTAACAGCGGTCGATGACGCGATTGAGTTACTGACCGGTTTAGATGCAGGAATTGCCAACGAACAGGGAGCCTATCCGCTGGAATCATTTAATGGTCAGATTGAAGTCCAGTTACAGCAATTTACAATGATTAAAAAAGATTTTATGGGTAAGCCCAAAGTTGCAGTTGATAAACCTCAGTTATAATTGAGAGCTAAAATCCAATAAAACAATAAATTATTGTAGTTGCCAAACTGGATGGCGACAAAATAACAGTCAAATCCAACGTTGCGATGCTTTCTTGTTTAGGG
The DNA here is from genome assembly GCA_037129595.1 of Methylococcaceae bacterium. Classification (GTDB taxonomy): domain Bacteria; phylum Pseudomonadota; class Gammaproteobacteria; order Methylococcales; family Methylomonadaceae; genus Methylobacter_C. The sequence continues at coordinate 13,643 of JBAXUR010000033.1, forward strand.
TTCTATTTGTCAGCGACCTTAACGAGCCAGCCAGTCTTATCATCACAACCCATTTCCGCTTTTGCACTGACATCAATTCTGACATACTTCCCATTTAAGGACGCGGGTAATTTTGCTTTGACTTGGTGAAAGCTGCTATTACTTTCTACTTTAAACGGGAGTGCTTCTTTTTTAGCCATTAATTTGATGGTGCTGGGGTCTGCCCATGATGATATTTTTATAATAAATTCTGATTCGGGTGCAACTTCAATATTATCAGGCGCCTTATATTCAGTAAGATTGAAATCAGTAAAGCGTGGTTTTTTGCATTCTTTTTCTAATTCTTCAGGGCTGTAGGCGACTGCCGATCCATTAGATAAAACGACAGCAATAAAAAGTGCGGATTTAAGTAGTTTTGTTACGGTCATATTTATTCCTCAATAAAGACTGGGTGTTATTTTAATTATTAATTTATTGATACACAGGGCCACTTTAAGTATTTTTGTAATTTAATTCAACTATTTTGGTGGTATTTGAAAGCCAATGACTAAACAGTGGCAAACTTTTTTCATATCCTTCACAAAAACCGACGATGTCTTGTACAATACAATATGTATTTAAATTTAAAAGAGACAATAACATTGAGCCAAAAAAACCAAGAAAGCTTAAATTATAAAAGTGCCGGCGTTGATATTGCGGCAGGTAATGAATTAGTTGAGCGTATTAAACCCATTGCAGCTAGAACACGTACAGCAGGTGTTATGTCGGGTTTGGGCGGGTTCGGCTCAATGTTTGAATTGCCCTTGGATCGTTATAAGAACCCGATTCTGGTTTCAGGAACTGATGGCGTAGGTACTAAGCTAAAACTGGCTATAGATTTAGGCATCCATAATACGGTCGGTATCGATTTGGTTGCGATGTGCGTCAACGATATTATTGTACAAGGTGCGGAGCCGATGTTTTTTCTGGATTATTTCGCCACTGGCAAGCTGGATATTGACACGGCAGCATCAGTAATAGACGGTATAGGCAAGGGATGTGAGTTGGCTGGTGCTGCGCTGGTGGGCGGCGAAACCGCGGAAATGCCGGGTATGTATGCTGACGGTGAGTATGATCTGGCTGGTTTTTGCGTGGGTATCGTGGAAAAAAGCAAGGTACTGGACGGCAGTAAAGTTAGTGTCGGTGATAAGCTGATTGGCATTGCCTCGTCTGGACCGCATTCTAATGGTTACTCTTTAATTAGAAAAATAATTGCCCACAGCAATTCAGCGCTTACCGATGTGTTTGGTGATAAAACCTTAGGCGTGGCTTTATTGGAGCCGACTAAAATTTATGTCAAATCGTTATTGGCCTTATTGGAAAAAGTACCCGTTCATGCCTTTGCCCATATTACGGGCGGTGGTTTAACCGAGAATTTACCACGCGTACTGCCGGTCGGGCTTAATGCGAACATTGACCTTTCTTCCTGGACGTTTCCTGATATTTTCTTATGGCTGCAAGAACAGGGCAATGTATCTCAAGCGGATATGCTAACCACCTTCAATTGTGGTATCGGCATGATAGTGTGTGTTGCCGCAGAAGATGAAAAAGCAACCCTTGAAACGCTACAAGCTTTGGGTGAAACAGTTTTCGTTATTGGCGAACTGGTTGAGTCAGAAGGCAAGCCTGAAGTTAACTATATTCGTTAGTCCATTAAGCGCTCTTGCCTGGAATCGATTAATTATTTTTTAGGCAAGGGCGTATCGGTTAAATCAGGTTACACATAGCATTCTCACTGAATGCTTTAAATCTTAATAATGGCCATGCAAAAATTACCCATAACACTTTATCGTACAGCCCAGGTTAGAGAGCTTGACCGAATAGCGATACAAGAAGCAGGTATTTCCGGTTTTGAATTAATGAGCCGAGCCGGTTATGAAGTTTTTCAGTGGTTCAGGAATAAATGCCCGAATAGTCAATCAGTCGCTGTTTTTTGCGGCACGGGTAATAATGCCGGTGATGGCTACATTATCGCCATATTGGCTTTGGAAGCTGGATTGAAAGTAAGTGTTTACTGTCTTGCAAGCCCTGAAAATAGTAAAGGTGACGCGCTGACGGCTTACCAAAATTATATTCAGGCAAACGGAACGGTTCTTCCCTTTCAAGGCGATGAAAGCATTGATACTGACGTAATTGTTGATGCCTTGCTAGGCACAGGACTTGATCGGCCGGTAACGGGGCTTTATGCCCAAGCCATTCAGGTTATCAACAAGTCAGCTGCATATGTTGTTGCGGTAGACAGTCCATCGGGCTTAAATGCGGATACCGGTAATGTCCTGGGATGTGCGGTAAAAGCGGATTGCACGGTTACTTTTATTGCTTTGAAACAAGGATTATTGACTGGACACGCCGCTGATTATTGCGGTGAAATTTGTTTTGCCTCATTAGCCGTGCCGGAGACTATTTTTCAAACCATTTCCCCGTCAGCAGTTCGTGTCGTTAAAACACCGTTGCCACATCGTCAACGTTGTTCGCATAAAGGTAATTATGGGCATGTACTGATAGTGGGCGGTGATTGCGGTTATTCCGGTGCAGCAAGACTGGCCGGTGAGGCGGCTTTACGAGTGGGTGCCGGCTTGGTTAGTATCGCAACACGGTCAGAGCACGCAGGGCTAATGAACCTAAACCGGCCAGAATTGATGTGTCATGGTGTCAGTAGTGCCAAGCAGTTATCCGGTTTATTGGAAAAAGCCAGTGTCGTTGTAATAGGCCCTGGGTTGGGGCAAAGTGAGTGGGCAACAGAGCTGTTTATGGCAACTATAGTCGCTCAAAAATCGTTGATTATTGACGCGGATGGTTTAAACCTTTTAGCCGGTTTATCTATCACTAATCCTGACTGGATTTTAACGCCCCATCCGGGTGAAGCGGCAAGGTTATTAAAGTGCTCTACGACAGACATACAGCAAGATCGGTTTGCCGCTGTCCTGGCTATTCAGGCTAACTATGGCGGCGTTGCCATTCTTAAAGGTGCCGGTACATTAATTGCCTCTAAAGATCAGTGCGCCGTTTCTACGACAGGGAATCCAGGCATGGCTTCTGGAGGTATGGGAGATGTGTTGTCCGGTGTCATTGCCGGTTTACTGGCGCAAGGTTTGTCTTTACAAGATGCAGCGCAACAAGGTGTTTATAGGCACGGACAGGCGGCTGATACGGCCGCAGAAAAAGACGGTGAAAGAGGTTTGTTGGCCAGTGATTTAATGCCTTATCTCAGAGGGAGAGTGTGATGCATAAGTATTTGGAAAATGCAGAAGAAACAGAGCAATTTGGCGCAGAATTATTGATGTCTTTGCCCTCTAAAAGCCTGGTTTTTTTATACGGCGATTTAGGTGCAGGAAAAACAACAATGGTCAGAGGTTTTCTTAGAGCCGCAGGCTATCATGGCGTCGTTAAAAGCCCAACCTATACGTTAGTCGAAGAATACGTAGTAGGCGGTCGCAAAATATTTCATTTTGATTTGTATCGCGTCGTTGATCCCGAAGAATTGGAATGGATGGGCATACGGGATTATTTCGACCAGGATAGTCTCTGTTTCATTGAATGGCCTGACAACGGCAAGGGGTTTTTGCCAAAACCTGATAGAATTATCACATTAAAAATGCAAGGGCTTGCACGGTCATTAAATATGGAGTATGGTTTATAAAAAAATCACAAGGGGACTATAAAAACAACGACATACTGGCATAAATAAGCTTGTTGTCGATGGGGTGTCGATATGAGAAATTACTGCAAAATCTTATTGTTCTCTGGATTACAGTTAATGTCTGTGTCCGGTTATGCACAACAAATCAACGTAAATTCATTGCGTTATACCACTAACCCAAACCAAAATCAGATAACTTTTGAGGTAACGTCATCGCCACAACATCGGGTTTTTGTTATGGATAATCCGTCTCGTTTGGTTATTGATATTAAAAATGCCCAACTAGGTCATTCATTAAATCAACCCTCGGCAGCGCATCCATTGTTTACCCGAGTCCGTACGGGCATAAAAAACGACACTGACTTAAGAGTTGTTTTTGATTTAAAAACACCGATTAGTCTAAAAAAACTCACATTAAACTCTGATAATAGCGATGATCATCGTTTAGTGATTGATTTGCTAGACAACGACTCTGTTGCCATCACAAAAAATGAAGATAAAGAAGTGGCCAAAATAGTTGCAAGTTTATCGCTTGAACCTAAAATGGTTGAAACCAAGGTAGTTGAAACTAAAGCCGTTGAGGTCAAGGCCGTTGATACCAAAGCTGTTGCCGTTAAGTCGACTGAATCTACACAAGCTAATCGCATCGTGATTGCGATTGATCCGGGGCATGGCGGGGATGATCCCGGCGCTCATGGACCTCATGGTACCGAGGAAAAAAAAGTGACCTTTGCAATGGCCAAAAAACTGGAAGCATTGATTAATGCACAGCCGGGAATGAAAGCGGTTATGGTTCGTAAAGGTGATTACTACGTAGGTCTAAGAGACCGAATGAAAATTGCCAGAACAGCCAAAGCGGATTTATTTATTTCAATACACGCCGATGCCTTCCAGGATTCCGAAGTTAAAGGTGCATCCGTTTACACCTTATCCACTAGTGGCGCCTCAAGTGAAGCCGCTCGTTGGTTGGCAGACAGTGCCAATGCCTCTGATTTGGTGGGAGTTAGTCTTAACGATAAAGAAGATGTGTTAGCATCAGTTTTGTTGGACTTATCGCAAACAGCAACCCAGGAAGCCAGCGTTAATGTTGCCAATCATGTATTAAAAAGCTTCGATAACATTTCAGAATTACATAAGGACTCCGTACAAAAAGCCGGCTTTCTGGTGTTGAAATCGCCTGATATACCGTCCATATTGGTGGAAACCGCTTTTATCTCAAATGCCTCGGAAGAACAAAATTTACTGAGTAACCAGTATCAATCAAAAGTCGCTAGTGCAATTTTCAAAGGCGTACTCAGTTACTTTAGGCAATCATCACCTGTTGATAACAGAATCGCCGCCTTGGATTTGTAAGTTGTAATTTGCCGATAGGCTATTGATTGCCAACACCAATAAAATAATCTTGTCAATTAAAAACAGGCCTTCTTGTCTTGGCAAGAAGGCCTGTCATTTTACTAAACCTGACTATTCACTTTAACAAAGAATGTCTAGCCGGTAATACTGCTATCGCTAACAAAAGACATCATCTTCCCTGCCTAAAATTCAATCTTTACTGAAAAATTACCGCTATTATAAGGCGGTCAAAATTTTATGCGCGCTCCTATATCTTGATTATTTTAATCGCTATCTGCCTGAGCCATGAAGTCGTCTTTATATTATGCGCTATTTTGGGGCGTTTTTTGTTATCATAATCGCCATAATCATAACCATTTTTAAGTAAGCAGTGCTTCTCCGAGAATTGGTCTATAAATTGCTTGTATAAATATAACGCTTTTGTATCAAAACGACCGATAAAAAATTATGTATAAACGCATACTGGATCATCTTAATACCGCAATTTTATTATTTGATCATGAATTAATACTGACCTTTGTTAATACGACGGGAGAAATTCTACTGGCGGACAGTGCGCATCACTTGGTAGGTCAAAGTGCAGAGGAGTTATTTCGTTCTTCCGATCCTGCATTGCTGATTAATTTGAAGCAATCCCTGGAGATGTCAGAACCCTTGGTTGATCGAGGACTGACACTGAATCGAATGACTCATAATGTGACCGCCAGCTTTAGTGCAACTCCGTTGTTGGTTAATGAAGTGGTTAGTGAAATTCTGGTCGAGCTTCAACAGGTGGATAATCATTTACGTATTTCCAAAGAAGAGCAATTATTAACCCAACAGAATACGGCGCGATTGCTGATTAGAGGTTTGGCGCATGAAATCAAAAACCCGTTAGGTGGGTTGCGCGGTGCAGCTCAGTTGTTGGATTTGGAATTAGATGATCCAGAACTTAAAGAATATACCCAAATTATTATTGACGAATCAGATCGTCTGCAAGGGTTGATGGATAAAATGCTGGGGCCTAACAAATTGCCTAATAAAAAAGCGCTTAATATTCATGAGGTATTGGAGCGAGTCAGGCAATTGATTCAAGCGGAATCCAGCGGCAGTCTGACGATTAAAAATGATTATGACCCCAGCATTCCTGATATCTTTGCCGACAAAGATCAACTTATTCAGGCTATTTTAAATATTGCCAGAAATGCGATGCAGGCAATGGAAGGAAAAGGCAATATTATCTTTAAAACACGCATACACAGGCAGATTAATATAGGCCGTAAACGTTATAGACTGGCGGTAAAGTGCGATATTATTGATAATGGGCCGGGGGTGGATATTAATATGATGAGTCAAATATTTTATCCCATGATTACCGGTCGAGCTGAAGGCACCGGGCTGGGTTTATCCATTGCACAATCATTGATTAATCAGCATAACGGTTTGGTTGAGTGTAATAGCGAGCCAGGAAATACGGTATTTTCAATTTTTTTACCCATGGAGACTGGTAATGAGTAAGCCTGATACTGTTTGGATCATTGATGATGATAAATCCATACGCTGGGTTGTTGAGAAAGCCTTGCAAAAAGCCGGCATCATCACTCGCAGTTTTGCTTCCGGGAAAGAATTATTGTCGGCTTTACAGGGTGATTTGCCAGATGCCTTGATAACTGATATTCGTATGCCTGGCATGGATGGCTTGGAACTTTTAGATAAGGTTCAGCACAGTCACCCCAATTTACCTGTTATCGTTATGACCGCTCATTCCGATCTGGAAAGTGCGGTTTCGGCGTTTCATGGCGGTGCTTTTGAGTATTTGCCCAAGCCTTTTGATATTAAAGAAGTGGTTAATCTGGCGCAACGCGCCTGCATTCATGGACGACAACAGCAAGACGATGCGCATCGTGCTGCGGCCACTATTGAGCCTACGCCTGAAATTATAGGCGAAGCGCCGGCAATGCAAGAGGTTTTTCGGGCGATAGGCAGGCTGGCTCGTTCACACATTACGGTACTGATTAATGGCGAATCGGGAACGGGCAAGGAATTAGTGGCTAAAGCGCTGCACCGTCATAGTCCCAGAGCTAAAAATCCTTTTATTGCTTTAAATATGGCTGCTATTCCTAAAGATCTGATGGAATCGGAACTGTTTGGACACGAAAAAGGTGCATTTACGGGAGCGCAATTACGGCGAGCCGGTCGTTTTGAGCAAGCCAACGGCGGAACACTGTTTCTTGATGAAATAGGCGATATGCCGGCAGAATTGCAAACCCGTTTATTAAGAGTGCTGGCGGATGGCGAGTTTTACCCCGTTGGGGCGCACCTCGCTGTTAAAGTGGATGTGCGTATTATTGCCGCCACTCATCAGAATCTTGAGATATTGGTTGATCAAGGCCGCTTTCGGGAAGATTTATTCCATCGCTTAAATGTAATTCGTATACATATCCCGGCTCTGCGCGAGCGTAAACAAGACATCCCTTTGTTGCTGCGTCATTTTTTGCACCATGCCGCTGCCGAGTTGGGTGTGGAAATTAAAACCCTAAAACCTGAAGCCGAGGCATTTTTAAGTACACTTGAGTGGCCGGGAAACGTAAGGCAACTGGAAAATAGTTGTCGCTGGTTAACGGTTATGGCCTCTAGCCGAGAAGTTCATTTACATGACTTGCCACCTGAGTTACTCAATACCTCACTAGAAAAAGAGACAGTCGGAACTGATTGGGAGTCTTTACTGAGAATTTGGATAGATCAGCAGTTATTGACCAAGGAAGCTGAAGTCGCCAAACAAACCATTCCCGCCGTTGAAGCTATTTTAATTAAAGCCGCTTTAAACTTTACCCGTGGCAAGCGCCACGAAGCAGCAATTCTTTTGGGTTACGGCCGAAATACCCTGACTCGTAAAATCAAAGAATTGGGAATAGAAGAGTAATTGCAATATAACTATTTTTATCGATTAATACCCGATAAATTAAAAAAAGCCTTAAAAAATTATCACCACGAAGACACCAAGGGAACTAAGAAATAAAGCGTTGTGTCCTTGGTGTCTTCGTGGTGAATAAAAGTCTCTGTTAATAGACCCACCTTAAACAGTATTTCACGCTTAACCGATTCTTTCTGAATACGGTCATGGGTTGCCCGAAGTTAGGTAACTCGTAATAAATAATCCCCTCCCTATCGTTCCCATGCTCCGGCGTCATTGCCCACAGTTAATCGAAATTTGTTTAAAAAACGGAGTGCAATCGCTTCAGCTATTGCCTGTAAAAACAGCTAAAGCTGTTTTACTCCAGCCACAGTATTATATTATTAGGATGCTTAACTGTGGGAACTAGGCTAATTCTGGGGGTTATTTTCTACGTACTGCCTTAGTGGCTTTCATTCCAATCCGATAGTTTTATTCTGCGTCTAATGACGTGTGACGGGATTTGCAATCCTCGACCGCCACCAAGTTCTCGCCGTGTCATGATAATGAAATTGACGGCTTTTTACTTAACCGGCAGTTTGCACCATCACGGCTCACAATTCACCCTGTTGCGCTAATGTGGTGCTTATTCCGATATTTTTAGAGCGTTAGTCAGGGGATTAAATAAATATTAATGTAAATTCCAGGATTTTTTCAATCAGTACAAAGCAATAGGTTACCTCTATAACCCGATAAGCAATGCTTAATCCTATGTAGCCAAGTAATCAGATTGATTTTGGAATCATACTTGGCACAGTCCATGCTTTAAGTAATGTTGAGTCGTTACTTTAAAATCAAGAGAGGAACAAATGAAATTGATAACCGCTATTGTTAAACCTTTTAAGCTGGATGATGTCCGTGAGGCACTTTCAGATATGGGGGTTTCAGGTGTAACCGTAACCGAAGTCAAAGGTTTTGGTCGCCAAAAAGGTCATACCGAACTCTATCGTGGAGCAGAGTATGTTGTTGATTTTTTACCTAAAGCCAAAGTTGAAGTCGCGGTTGCAGATCAACTGCTTAATCAGGCGGTAGCGGCAATTACCAAAGCGGCCAATACCGGAAAAATTGGTGACGGTAAGATTTTTGTAACTAATTTAGAGCAGGTTGTCCGGATTCGTACCGGTGAAACCGGCGATGAAGCACTCTAGCATTTATAAGGGGGAAAAATGAAACATTTATTAAATAGTTTTATGCTGGTTGCTTTGTTGGGTTTTGCAGGCTTTGCGTATGCCGATCCAGAAGCCGCAGTTGCAGCCGTTACACCGACCGTTAATAAAGGTGATACTGCCTGGGTAATTATGGCGACTGTATTGGTTATCCTGATGGTTATTCCTGGTTTGGCATTATTTTATGGTGGCATGGTACGCGCCAAAAATATGTTGTCAGTGTTAATGCAAGTCTTCGTAATTTTTTCGATGATGGCTATCCTGTGGGCAACTTATGGTTATAGCATTGCGTTTACCGAAGGGAATGCCTTTTTTGGTGGACTGAGTAAGTTGTTTCTTATTGGTATAACGCCGGATTCAATGGCTGCCACATTCAGTAAAGGTGTATACATACCAGAGTATATGTATGTTGCCTTTCAGTTGACCTTTGCGGGTATTACTCCGGCGCTGATTATTGGTGCCTTTGCGGAACGCGTTAAATTTTCTGCCATTTTGGTGTTTATGCTGATTTGGTTTACCTTTGCCTATTTGCCAATGGCGCACATGGTTTGGTATTGGGCGGGTCCAGATGCCTACACAGACGCAGCGGCTGGCGGAACTGCGGGTGCTACCGCAGGATTTTTGTTTCAAAAAGGAGCCCTGGATTTTGCTGGTGGTACGGTTGTACACATCAACGCCGGTATCGCTGGTTTGATAGGCTGCTTGATGGTGGGCAAACGTATCGGTTATAAAAAAGAATCCCTTGCGCCACACAGCGTCACAATGACTATGATTGGTGCATCGCTGTTATGGGTGGGCTGGTTTGGTTTTAATGTAGGTTCCAATCTTGAAGCCAATGGTCTTGCAGCTTTAGTCTTTGTTAATACATTATTGGCCAGCGCAGCGGCAACGCTTGCCTGGACAAGTGCGGAATGGATAATACGTGGCAAGCCCAGCATGTTGGGTGGTGCTTCCGGTGCTATCGCGGGTTTGGTTGCTATTACACCAGCCTGTGGTTGGGCGGGCCCTATGGGCGCTATTTGTTTAGGAATAGTTGCTGGTGCAGTATGCTTTTGGGCGGTTACCAGCCTGAAAAGTCTGCTGGGTTACGATGATTCCCTGGACGCTTTCGGTGTACATGGAATTGGTGGAATTATCGGTGCTTTGGGTACCTCTGTAGTTGCCAGTCCCGCATTAGGTGGTACAGGTGTTTGGGATTACGTTGCCAACGGGGTAGCAGAATACAGCATGTCAACTCAGTTTATAAGTCAACTGTGGGGTGTTGTGATCTGTATAATTTGGTCTGGTGTTGTTTCTTTTATAGCCTTCAAGTTTGTAGATATTATGATTGGACTTCGGGTTAGTGAAGAATCAGAGCGCGAAGGTCTGGATATTTCTGAACACGGTGAAACGGCTTATCATATTTGATTTAACGTCTTGGTAAATCACCCTGCCTTTCAGTAAAGAATCTTGGGTGATAACTAACGGACTTATTGTTGATAAAGGTGTTGTTAAGTTAAGATCAGCGTAAACAGGTTAAAGCCAATTATTATATTTGATCAAAAAAACGGGTGCTAAATGCACCCGTTTTTTTGCCTGAAAATTTTTCATGATATTAAAAAATCTTCCCTTATTCGTGTCACCCGAGTTCTATTTTTTAAGGAATACGCAGTGACAAACAAATTTTATTTACCAAATATAGGCACTCGTCATTTTTCCCATTATTTCAAATGCAAATGCTCTTTTTGACACCTTACCGGCAACGCCATAGCAAACATGTAGCGGTAACAAGTGCTCCTCTCTGGGATGACAATATCTTGCCGCCGGAGCGCTTTCCCAGTTAATCAGTTTTTGCTCACGCCCCACTTCAGTAAACCGGCTATTGGAACAAGTATCAAGCAGCCATTGCTCAAAGGACTCATTTAAGGCTTTGGATGTTTTTGTCGGAGGTGCAAAAAATTCTTTAAGATTATGGAAGGATAAGCCGGAGCCAATAATAAGCACGTTATCTTTTCTCAAACCGGCCAAGGCCTTACCGATCTGGATATGCGCTTCGGGCTGCAAGCTGTTGACCAATGATAATTGAACGCAGGGAATATCCGCGTCCGGATACATTATCTTTAAGGGCACAAATAACCCGTGATCAAAACCGCGCCGGTCATCAAGATTGGCTTCAATACCCGCATTTTCTAATAAATTAAAAATCTTGTTCGCAAGTTCCGGTGAGCCAGGTGCAGGATACTTAATGTTATAAGCCTCTTTAGGAAAGCCATAATAATCATACAGTAATAACGGCGATGCACCACTGGTAATACTGGGTTTATCCGCTTCCCAATGCGCACTAATCACTAAAATAGCAGAAGGTTTTATCAGCATGGGCATCGCTTGTTTAATAAAAGCCATCATGTCCTGATGGCCTTTATCACCAAGCAAAGGTAAAGGCCCGCCGCCATGAGACAGGTAAATGACAGAACTTCGTAGACTATTTGATTCGCTGTTCATGGTGGACTAAATATTGGTATGCTTTGGATATGGCCTTAAAGCTTATTCCTTAACGGCTTCAACAGCAATGTTAAGAGTAACCTCGTCTCCAACATTAGGGGCATATTTACCCATATTAAAATCAGTACGCTTAACGACTGCGGTCGCGTTTGCCCCACAAGCGTCCTTATTTAGCATGGGGTGCAGCATGCACTGAAAGGAGGTTACTTCCAGTGTAACCGGTTTACTGATGCCTTTAAGTGTCAGCGTACCATCAACTGAAACAATCTTTTCGCCATCAAAATTGACTTTGCCGGACGTAAAAGTAGCCGTGGGATACTTGGCCGTATCAAGAAAGTCTGCACTCTGAATATGTTCATTAAACAAGGGATAGCCGGTATCAACTGACGTGGTGGTAATAATGACATTGACTGAACCGGTTTTCGCTTCGCGATCAATAACTATATGACCGGACGTTTTGTCGAAGCGGCTTATTTGCGTCGAAAAACCAAAGTGGCTGTAAGAAAAACGCGGATAGGTATGAGTACCGTCGATGACGTAAGTTTCCTGTGCAGCAAGGGCGGAAGTGGCAACAACAGAGGTAAAGAGCAAAAGGGTAATGCGTTTCATGGTGTGGTTCCTTATAACGGTGTTAAAAATAGAATAAAAAGTTAAATTTTTCCGGCACTTAAGCCGTCAATTGGGAGATTCTCAGCTTGGCGTGATCGAGTGCCGCTTCTTTGGCGGTCTCGTTGGTATTAAGTCCTTCGGCATAGATAAACTCAACATCAGTGATACCCAAAAAAACCAAAAAATCACGCACGTAGTTGGTTTGGCTGTCCAGTGGTGTACCTGCATACAGTCCACCCCGAGTTGCAAAAATGTAGACCTTCTTTCCGGTTAGCAGACCCTCTGGGCCATTTTCGGTATAACGAAAAGTTACACCGGCGCGGGCAATTTGGTCAAAATATGCTTTTAAGGTCGACGGGATACCAAAGTTATACATTGGCAGGCCGATGACTATAATCCGGGCTTGTTTAAGTTCGTCAATCAGCCTGTCCGATTCAGCGATATAAGCCTTTTGTTCCGGTGTTCGCGTTTCGGCTTGAGCAAAAAAGGCCAAAACCCGCTGAGTATCCAAATGAGGAATCGGATCACTGGCAAGATCGCGGACAATGATCTGTGTATCCGGTTCTTTGATGTGCCAGGCACCGACAAACTGATCGGCGAGTTGGGTGGATTGGCCACCAGAAGAGAAAATGCTTGAGTTAATTTGTAGCAGGGTTTTCATGGGTGATCTCGTGTCATTTAAAGTGACGCTATTAGACTTCTTATTGATAAGATAAAAAAGTATAATAATTCGCTGTTAATAATCTAAAAAATAGATAGGTTTCGGTGGCAATTCATATCACTCTTGAGCAATGGCGTTCATTAATCGCAGTCGTGGATGCCGGCAGTTACGTTCAAGCGTCAGAATCATTGCACAAAAGCCAATCCGCCGTCACTTATGCCGTACAAAAAATAGAGTCTTTACTCGGTGTTAAAGCGTTTGAGATTCAAGGACGTAAAGCAATTCTTACCCCGATCGGGCAGATGCTTTATCGACGTGCGCTGGCGTTAGTAGCCGAAGCCAACGATCTGGAGCAAGCGGCTCACGCACTGTCGGCTGGCTGGGAGGCAGAAATACATATCGCCGCTGAAATTCTCTTTCCCTCTCGACTGTTATTAACCTGCCTTGAGCGTTTTGGTCAGGAAAGTCCGGGTACGCGACTTCAATTAATCGAATCGGTACTGGGTGGAACTTCTGATGCGCTGCTAAAAGAAGAAGTCGATTTGGTCATTTCGCCGCAGTTACCACCCGGTTTTTTGGGTGATCTGTTAATGCGGATAAAAGTGATTGCAGTCGCTCATGCCGATCACCCGTTACACCAGTACGGCCGAGAGCTGACTTATCGTGATTTGCGTGCCTATCGCCATGTGGTGGTGCGCGATTCCGGTACCAAACGCGACCCACGCACGGCAACGGTAGAGGTGGATCAGCGTTGGACGGTGAGCCAAGTCGCCACATCAATCCAGGCTGTTTGTATGGGCTATGGCTTTGCCTGGTTACCGGAGGAACACATTCGCGAAGAACTGCATAGCGGGATGCTTCGACCGTTACCGCTACGAGAAGGTGGTACACGTGAGATATTGCTTTATCTGATTCTAGCCAATCCGGACTTTGCAGGGCCAGGCGTAAGGCGTTTGGCCGAAATTATCAAGGCATCGGTTGAATCGGAGTATTCAATTTAAGTCGGGATCAGACCAAGATAGTTGACGCCAGACAGTCTAACCCTTTTATTTGTTATACTACTAATTTGTTAGAAACGCCGTGAATAAATTTCGAACTCATATTGCTTATCAATCATAAGGAAAGGCCATGAAATTAAGTCAAGCAGTCAAGCCTATAAGCTACTTACAAACAGATGCCAGTATTATTCTGGCTGATTTGGAAAAAAATCATCAGCCCGTCATAGTGACTCAAAATGGACAAGCAAAAGCGGTATTGCAAGATATTGCCAGCTATGAAGCGACTCAAGACAGTCTCGCGTTATTAAAAATATTGGCAATGAGTTCAAAATCCAAGCAGGAAGGGAAAAGCAAACCTATTAAAACTGCGTTTGAAGATATTAGAAAAAGCATAGCCGAAGCAGAATAATGACTTACAACATCAATATTCTCGAACAGGCAGAACAGGACATTAAAGACATTTACTATTATATTGCTTATAACGATAGCAAGGAAAAAGCATTAACATTAATTGATGAACTTGAAAGCACTTGTTTCAAGTTAGAAAACTTCCCTGAGCGAGGCATAGTCCCGCATGAGTTAAAGGAAATAGGTATTATCGACTATTTACAAGTCATCTGTTTTAGTTACCGAATTATTTACCAAATTGAACAGCAACAGGTTTTTATCCATGCCGTTTTAGATGGTAGACGTGACATGCCTTCGCTACTGGAAAGACGATTTTTAAGAAGACAAAACTAACCTCACCCCCTTTTTTTGCGGTCTGTTACCTCGCCGAGCATGGGATATGCTAACCGTCCGTTTTGGGCAACTGACGGTAGGGGGACTTTCACCCCCCCCCAAGATTCGCAGCCTTGCCGGTTGCTCCCAAACCCCGTCACGCTTAGGTAGTCAGTCCTGGATTAAATTAAAGGTCCAAATCAGCCATTGGCACTTGATTAATAGTACGATTAAGCGCGATACTAAATCCATTTATTGCAGTTATTTTTAAGGAGTCTTTTATGTCTCATATTAGTGCTAACGATTTAAAAACCAAAGGCATCTCCGCCATCGAAGCCGCGCTGAGCGAGTCTCAGGAAGCAATTGTCTCGGTGCGTGGAAAAGACAGGTTTGTAGTAATGGATATTGCACATTACCATTACTTGCGCGAATGTGAACTGGAAGCGGCATTAACTGAAACACGTGCTGATCTGGTCGCAGGTCGATTTGTTCAAGAATCAGCCCAAGACCATCTGGCGCGACTGGATACGCTTTAATGGCTTACACGCTGGTTTTCACCGAGCGCTACAGTCGACAGGCATCGCGGTTTCTTAAAAGACATCCCGAACTACGTCAGCAATATTTAAAAACCCTGCAATTGTTAGAAGCCAACCCTTCTCATCCGTCGTTGCGTTTGCACCCTTTGCACGGCAAGTTGGAGGGATTACATTCGGTTTCCATAAACTTGTCCTTTCGCATCACACTGGAACTGCTGATTAAGGATGAACAAATCATCCCTGTGACTGTTGGCGACCATGACGCAGTTTACTGAAAATTAAGTTCGAATCTCAACTTAAGCAGAGTCGGAGTTTACAACCTCGACCGAAACGTTTCAACTGGCTACGAAAAATACCATACATTAAGGAGGGATTGCAAACCACGCACTGCGTTCGGACAAAACATCAACAAAACCAAGCAACTAGCAACTAGCAAAAAATTCAGCGTCTTGGTAAAATAATGTAATTTTGCAAGACTTGACCCCATTTGTGCTTTTCGTGCCCGACATTTTCGCGTTAAAACGCACGAATGGCATTGAAGAAATCTCTCGATATTTTGATTTTGACCGTTGAATATTGGGCAACGAAAAGATGTTACCCAACATGACTGTTATTTTATCATCGGATACCGTAATGTCAGGCACGAAAAGCATGTGCCCGACCTTGCTAACATAAGGCTTCATATACTATCGGTTTACCAGCATCAAACTTAAGCAATGCATTAACAAGATTTATCGTAAGGGCCCAGCCCAACCATCTGTTTTTCCGTAGCAAAAACATTCATCCTTGT
>JBAXUR010000034.1:0-29436 GCA_037129595.1 Methylococcaceae bacterium
TAAGTAGTGTATCAATGCCTTGAGTCGCAGGCCCAGAATTGCCAGGCACTGCAGGCGTTGAACTTATTGAGTTTTCTTTTAGATTTATAGCTTGTTTCAGCTCAGGATTATAATTAGTGAAATTATTGTTTGCAATTATAAGTTCAGCTTGTAGGTTATGGTTAATGGAATCATTTTTATTTTCTTCCTGACTAGCTAAGGCTTTCTTTTCGCTCGTTAGGTTATCTTTAACTGTTATTGCGGGTTTTTCTAGCGCATGCGTTGTTGTGCTGATTGAATTATTTTGCTCTTTTTTAGAGATTAATTTGTTGGGTATACTGCCGTCATTGCTCGATATTGGCGTTGTTGCGGGATAAGCAGTGGCCTTACAATCCTCCTTATTTATTAGATGTTCATCCAATAAAGAACTGAAGCTTTTTTCATTGGGATCTTGTTTTATCTTAGATTTATCAGAAAATTTACTAATAGAATTAATTACAGATTCAGTTGGGTTAATACTGCTCATAATTTCACCTGCTGTGCACGAGAAGATAATTCATCATATTGCTTTTGCTCAGTTTTGTTTTCATTAATTCGTATAGCTAACTGATTGCGGTTATTTAACGTGTTGAATGATAGGCGCTCTTTTTCATAAAGCAGCCATTCATTGCGGTATCTCTCAACTATTTGTAGATTAGTGCGTACAACAAGTTGTTGTTGCATGACTGCTGTATTAAGATTAGATAAAAATGTTTGATAATTGTTGTATGTACTTATGTTCAAGCCCAAAGACATTTTTTTTTCAAGTTGTTCACCATAATGATTACGGTAGTCTTCTAATAGTGCCAACTTTTCAAGTGCTTCTTTATAATCAGCATTACTCTGGCTAAGTTGTATAGCCGCTTTATCAGATTTACGCCTGGTTAATTCAATTAGTATGGGTATTGAAGATTTTACGGCCATATTTAACTCCCCTAATTAATTTTTTTAAGTAAAAAGTATGTGTAAGTCGTTCACGCTTTGATCAACATCAACACATTCATCAATACCCTGTTGCAGAAATTTTGTGATTCTTTCATGCATAGATATTGCTTTATCAAGTAAAGGGTTACTGCCTGAGTTATAAGCACCTACATTGATTAAATCCAAATTACGCTGATAAACAGATAATAATTGTTTCAAGTCACGAGCCGTAGTTTGATGATCAGCGTCGGTAATGCTATGCATAGCTCGACTAATTGACTGCTCAATATCAATGGCAGGGTAGTGCCCAGAATCGGCCAGGGTACGGCTTAACACGATATGACCATCGAGAATTGCCCTGGCAGCATCAGCAATAGGATCTTGTTGATCATCGCCTTCAGTGAGAACGGTATAAAAGGCAGTGATTGAGCCGCCGCCAGCTTCACCATTACCCGCTCGTTCTACTAATGCAGGTAATTTTGCAAAGACAGAAGGTGGATAGCCTTTGGTGGCGGGTGGTTCACCAATAGCCAGAGCAATTTCTCGTTGCGCCATTGCAAAGCGTGTTAATGAATCCATGATTAAAAGCACATTTTTACCTTCATCACGGAAATGTTCCGCAATAACAGTCGCATAAGTTGCGCCCTGTAATCTAAGTAATGGCGGCAAATCAGCTGGTGCAGCAACCACCACTGAACGAGCAAGACCTTCATCGCCTAAAATATTTTCAATAAACTCTTTAACTTCACGGCCTCGTTCTCCAATCAAGCCGACCACAATCACATCTGCTGATGTATAACGAGCCATCATGCCCAGTAATACGCTTTTGCCTACGCCTGAGCCTGCAAATAAGCCCATTCGTTGCCCACGACCGACTGACAACATACTGTTTATTGCACGAATACCAACGTCTAAAACCGTCGTTATAGGTTCTCTTCGTAGTGGATTTATGGGTTGTGAATAAAGAGGAGCTGTTTGATATCCATAAATAGGACCTAAAGCATCAATTGGTTGGCCTGTAGCATCAAGTACCCGACCTAATAACGCGTCTCCAACAGGAACTCGACGGCCATGAGTTAACGAATCATCAGTTTTGTGTTCTCTATGAAGAAGCGTGGGTTGCTGTTTTTCCACATTGCTAGGAATGACCAGTGCCCCAGGTTGAACCCCTTCAACATCTCCAAGCGGCATAAGAAATAAACGCTCATTACCAAATCCAACTACTTCAGCATCTAGGCGGTGACCGCTTGGTAAGCGGATATGGCAAGGGCTTCCAATAGCTAGTTTTAAGCCGGTAGCTTCCATCACTAAGCCGGCAACTCGAGTAACACGACCAAAACACTGAAGACTTTCTTGACCTTTTAATTGGTGCTGACAATTTTTTATAAAAGGTATCCAAATGTTTTCTTGCGTTTTCATAGGCTAATTAGATTTTAACCACTCAGTACTTTGTCCTAATGATAATTGCAAATATTGCCAACGAGTAGCAATAGTTGCATCAATTTCATTAGTCGCTGTATTAATTTTACAGCCGCCAGGTTCGACATTAGGGTCTTTTATAATTTTCCAGCCAGATTGCGTTAATTGTTGCCCTAGGGTTTCATCGACTAAGGGTGCATCAAGTGGATTTATATGTAGCTTAGCAGGCAATTCCAGGCAAGGTAGGGCATTAAGAGACTGCTCTATAATGGTGATTAATAATTCTGGCTGTACTTTTAAAGCGGAATTAACCATAGCCTGAGTCAAATACAAACTGAACTCTAGAATTTCTGTTGCAATATGTTCTCTAGCGTTATTTAAATCATTCTCATAGACATTGAATAGCGCATTAAATTTTTCGCTTAATTGCACTTGCAGTTGACTGTATTCTTCCTCAGCTTTTAAGGTGGCTTGTTCAAAACCTTGCGCTAAGCCTTGCGCTAAGCCTTGCTCTAAACCGTCAGCATATCCTTGATCGAATCCAGATTGATACCCTTGAGCTCGGTCGGCATTATTTTGTTGTTCACTGACAGAAGGTGTTAAATGGTCCGTACTATTTTCATGATTTGTTTTTTGAGAGTCATTTATATCATCAAAGGATTTTAATTCCCAAGCTTGGTAATGACTTTGAAGGGAGTCTGGATTAGAACTAAACAAAATAGGACTCACTATCAGGGTGTATATTAATTTTATCGCCATCAGCTAAATGCCTGATGGTTTGCAAAATTTCTTTTTGCTGCCTATCAATATCTTTAAGTTTTACAGGGCCTTGTGCTTGAACGTTATCAGAAAGCATTTCAGCGGCACGTTCTGTCATATTACGGCAGAATTTATCTTTTAACTCCTCTTTAGCGCCTTTGAGCGCAACGATGAGTGATTCTGGAGATATTGAGTGTAATATCTGTTGGATATCTTTATCGTTGAGGTTTGTTATGTCTTCAAAATTAAATAATTGACTCTTAATTTTTTCCGTTACATCAGCATTAATTTCATTGAGTTTTGATAGCAAGCCAGACTCAATGCCATTTTCTAAACAGTTGATAATAGACGCTGTTGATCGAATGCCATCAATAGACATGGCTTTATGGATATTATTGCCGATTAGCAATTCAGATAATGAATCATTCAGTTCATTAAGTGCAATGGGTTGAACAATATCAATATTGGTAATTCTTAAAAGCACTTCCGTCCTGAGATTTTCAGGTAATTTCATTAGTACTTCGCTGGCTTGCATAGGTTCAAGATGAACCATAATAACCGCAATGATCTGCGGATGTTCCTGAGCAATTAATTGAGCAACGGCTTTGCTCTCCATGTGTTTTAAGTACTCAATTCCAGAAACGTCACGATTGATCTGAATTTTATTGAGTAAATTCGTACCTTTCGCTTCACCGAGTGCTTTTGTGAGTACATGACGTATATAGTTTTCTGAATCGATTCCAAATAATGTTTGAGTGATTGAATCGTCGTGAAATTCTTTTAATACCAGTTCCAGATCCTCACTAGAGACGCTTTTCATTGCTGACATAGCGTTACCTAGCTTTTCAATCTCGTGGTGATCTAAAAATCTTAAAGCCTCGGCAGCTTCATTTTGACCCAGAGCCAACATTAAAATAGCGGCTTTTTGTAAGTTAGCTTCGGTCATTTGTTCATCCAGTTTTTAATGACACTAGCGACTATTTGAGGATTTTCGGCAGCCATTTTTCTGGTCGCCTCAATAGTTGTAAATTGACCATTAACTTCTGGTTTGTTTAGTTCATCCGGTTGGTCAGTGACTTTTTTATTTGATAATACCTGCTTAACCAGAGGCTTAAGTATCGAAAATAGGTAAGCAATTATTGATAGCCCTAAAAGATATTGAATGGCTGTTTTAGCGTTTTCAATAGTTAAAAACTGATGCCAGTATACAGGGGGAGCAATGTGTTCGCTAACTGTATTTTTAAAAGCAATATTAGCGACACTTAACGCATCGCCACGCTCTTCCTTATAGCCCATTGCTTGTTTTACAAGATTAGTAATCTGTAGTATTTCATCATCATTAATAGCAATGCTAACGGGTTTGCCATGCTTGTCGAGTTCAATTTTATTATTGACTACAACGGCAACCGTTAGGCGATTGATAGTGCCTGTAGGATTTTTAATAAAACTGACTGTTTTATCAACTTCATAATTAGTTGTCTTTTCATGCTCGTCATTTAAGGGGGGCGAGTTGCTAACTGTCGGTGCTGCTTGATTAAGAATGGGTAATTGATTGAGTTGGGTGGGTTGGTTCGACGTTGAACCAGGCACCCCCCCGACTTTACTGTTATCATCGTTAGTGGATGATTTCGAGTGCTCGCTGCGTTTGGCAACGTTTGCAGGGGTATTATTGGGCGTGTAAATTTCTGCTGCTTGCTCACTATGAGAGAAATCTACATCAGCCGTAGCTTCAGCTCGAATATTTTCTTGGCCTAAAATAGGGATAAGAATTGATTCAATTCTTCGCACGACACCCTTTTGTAGCTCATCGATATATTTTAGTTGCGTTTGATCAATCATATTTTCTGCAGATTGATTATCAACTTTGCTTAGTAAGTTACCGTTTTGATCAATAATAGTCACGTTTTCTGCTAGTAACTCTGGAACACTGCTAGAGATAAGTTGCAAAATACCATTAACCTGCTGTTGATCTAATTTTCTACTGGGATGCAACGATAAAATGACAGAGGCGGTGGGCTTTTGTATATCGCGAACAAATACAGAAGGTTTTGGTATCGCTAAATGTACTCTAGAAGTTTCAACAGAGGCTATGGAATTGATGGATCTAGCTAATTCACCTTCAAGAGCACGTTGAAAATTAATCTGCTCTAGAAATTGTGAGGTACCCATTTTTTGGTTTTCCATCAATTCGAAACCGATGCCACCTGTTTTAGGCAAGCCTTGGGTCGCCAATTTTAACTTTACATCATGCACACGATCGGCCGGCACAAGAATGGCTGCACCGTTCTCGGCAAACTGATAAGGTACATTCATTTTTTGTAATGCGGCAATAACTTCGCCACCATCCCGATCAGCGTAATTGGAAACCAAGACTTTATAATCTGGCTTGTCAACCAACACCCAAGTGAAAAGTATAGCACCTATCACTACAGTAATAGAAACGCCCAAGGCTATATTAGTGCCCCATGAGCTTTGTAAGAACCTGCTCATAGAAGAATTAATATCATTCATAGCTGCCATAATAAGTAAGTTTTTAGGTGTTGATAAAATCTTACGAAAATATCTTAGGATTAAAAGGCGCTTATGTAAGCTTATACTTTCATTATATACATACTTTGAAGAGCATGTTACTATTTAAAATAATATTAGTTGCAGTATTGTCAATTTCAATACTGCAGCCTATGTTGTATCGATTAATTTTTTTGAGATTATTTTAGTTAAGGTGTTTATATGATCGCTATTGATGGTGGAAAAATTGAAGCAATGGTTGCTCAAATGCGTAGCACAGTTTCAAATGTAAAGCTTCCGAACTCAATTGAGTCCAAAGTTAATCAATCGCCGTCAGCGAGTGGAGTGGATTTTGCGCAGGTTTTTAAAAATCAGCTTGAACAAGCTAATCAACTTCAGAACAATGCCCAACAGCTGGGACAGAAATATACCCTAGGGGACAACTCAGTCAACCTCTCGGATGTGATGATAGGCTATCAAAAATCATCAATTGCCTTGCAAACAACGGTACAAATTCGTAACCGATTAGTGTCTGCCTATCACGACATTATGAATATGCAAGTTTAATGAGCTAATTAAAGACTGGGTGGCGTGGCTTTTTCAATTTTATATAACCATGACAAAAGCTCTGCCACAGCTTTATATAGACTAGGCGGGATTTCTTGATCTAAATCTACTTGCATCAAGAGCGCAACCATCTCCTTAGATTCATAGACGTACACATTATTTTCTTTGGC
This sequence comes from Methylococcaceae bacterium, assembly GCA_037129595.1. Lineage (GTDB taxonomy): Bacteria > Pseudomonadota > Gammaproteobacteria > Methylococcales > Methylomonadaceae > Methylobacter_C. The sequence goes on from JBAXUR010000034.1 coordinate 6,366, forward strand.
CAGCTTAATAATTTGATCGGCAATCATGCCTTTACCCGCTGCAATGACCTTGGGTGATTTGGTGCCGGCTGTATAGGCTAGCGCGACGGCTTGTTTTAAGCTCAGATCTTTAGGTAGTGCCATTGTCGAAGTAGGTTTGCAAGTTTTCTAAAGAAATTCCAGAGCTGGCGAAAGATTGTACCAACTGCTCACTATTGTTTTTTAAAAGAGTGACTACATCAGCATTATTGGCATGTAATTGTAAATGAGCCACCTCGTCTTTAATGCTGATAGTCGCTGAAATGCGCCCCAAATTGGGCATATCTAACTTAATAATGGTGTTCCAACTTGCATTATAGCCAGAGTCATTTTGTTTGTTCTGGTTCGGCTCGTTATTCTCATCTTTATGCACATCCCATTGCATAGCCTGACCCGGCCACACCTCACCTTGCCAAGCAAAATGCTTGTTTTCCATCGCCTCAAGTTGCACGGGGATTAATTGGCTGTTTACGAGACTATTATTTTGAGGCTCTTGCCGGATTTGCTCGACTGTTCGCTGACCTTCGCTCCATTGTTTTAAATGAGATTCATAGAAAACACCGCTGTTATCGACTGCATTATTGAGTCGGCTGGCCAATTGCGTAGGATCGGGTTCACTGGTGCTGGTAAGAGGTGTGGTGCCTGCAATTCGACTGGGCACTGGATTTTCTTCCAGTAATTGCGATAACAATTGTCCGGTATCGCTAATAACCGTATTTCCTAAACCAACTGCTTGTAGACTAACAGAGAAGCGAGGCTGGTTATTGTCGTTAGACAGCAGTGTTAATATTAACTGATCGCCGACTTTAAATTCAGCCGGTAGACGAAGTTGAATAATAGAACCGGCTTGTAAACCATTGTTGATTTTTATTATGGAATTGCCATCAAGGGTTTTGACAATCTGCCCCTGCAATTGCTTACCAATGGCGATTTGCTCAAATTTAACAAGGTCGTCTTGATGAGGACTGCCAACCGTCTCGGCAGTGCCTAAAGATGCGGACGCAGAAACCGGAGAGTTACTGGTCAAATTGACATTAATAGCCATAGTTAATAGGTGTTTTTGGTGTTGTAGGCCTGTTGCAGTTTTTGTTCTGTATCAACGCTGTTAATCTTTAGCGCGAGTTCTTCCTTCCAAAGCCTGGTGATATCAAACAGCTTGGAGTTGGATGCTATGATGTCAGCCAGTAACCGCTCAGCTTTTATGCTAGCTTCCGGGCTCAATGAATTTAGCGTAGAACAAGCCATTAGCCTATCTATTTGCTGTGAATAACTTACATCTAAAGCTTCAAAATCTTGCCATTCCCGCTGATTAGCAGCGACCAGCATTTGCTCTGCAATCGATAAAAGCCTCTCATAAACAACAATAGAGTCATCAGCGCTCATTAGGATGCAGTACTGATGCTTCTTGGACCCTCTGTTGGCACGTCAAGATTTTGACCTATAGTCACCCAAGCCTCTTTTATGCCCTTTAACAATTGATAGGCTTCATCTAAAAGTTCAACTTGGTTTTTAAGATTACCGGTTAGTAATTGTTTAATAATATAAAGGTAAAGCTCATCCAAATTTTTGGCTAATTCACCGCCTTGATCAAAGTCTAAGCCGCCCCGTAAACCGCCATCAATCATAGTCACCGCATGATTAATAGCCTTGCCTTTTTCTTCTATCTCCTGCTTTTGCATGTGATATTTAGCTTTAACTATCGAAACCAAGATTGCTTCCAGTAATAGCGTAATTAATTGATGCGGATTTGCAGTAGAAACTGAGGTTTCCAAGCTAATGTTGGCATAAGATTTTGTAACTGCTTTACCATAGACGTTCATAAAATTAATTGTTGCTGCTATTGCTTTTAGTCATTGCCGCAAACTGTCCGGTCAGATAAGTGCTGGTTGCCGTCATTTTAGATACGATAGTATCAAGGTTGGTAAACATTGCTTGATAATGGGCTTGCAGCGCCGTTAAACGAGCTTGCGTTTTAACAACATTGTCATTTGTAGATTTAATGGAAGCGCTTATACCCTCTTTTCTAGCGGCAATTAAGCCCCCGGTAGATGTGTAGGTGTCTATCAGTTGACTGATACTCAAAGCTATGCCTTTAGTGTAAGTTACCGCTCCCCTTGGACCCGTGCCGCCACCCAAGATTTTTACGGTTAAGCCTTCACTAGCATCACCCTTGGCGCCAATTAAGTATTGGCCAACTGCGTTTAAGGCTTGACCATTAATGCTGCCTTTCATCTCAACACCTAATTTGGCAATACCTGTGCCACCCAAAATAGTGCTCGCAGCGTTACCCGACAAACTAATCGATGACCTAAGCCCAAAGCCATTGGATATAAAATTAATTTTGCCATCGCTAGTACTGCTAACCAAGGCAGAAGAACCCGCGTTTACAAAGCTGGCACTAGCATTAATTTTTGCTTGCAGCTCTGTCACCAAGTCACCGGCAGTGGCATAAGTGCCCGCGCTTAAGGTCAAGGTTGACGGCACACCATCTAAAGTGAATTGTAAAGTATCGTTGCTGCCGGCAGTAATAATAAGACCAGCGGCTGTATTGCCGTTCAAAGTACCTTGACTGGCTAGTTGACTAATGTTGACTGCATAACTACCGGTTTTAGTGGCAGCCGTTGCGCTGGTGTAACTGATTTGCTTATCCGTGCTTGCACCGGTGGCAGTGAATAAACTCGCTACCTTATCGTAGGAATTAGCAATGGCTGCTTGTAATTTACTTGAATCTAGCGCTAGTGTGCCATCTTTTTGAAAGCTGATACCCAATTGATTTAGATTAGTAAAGCCTCCGCTATTAGGTAATGCAGAGGCTAGCGTACTGCGAATTTGATTTTTTATCGCCCGTAGCGATGATTCACCATAAAGAGCTGCACCTATTTTAGTTTTTTGATCATAAGCCGTCACCGAGGTGATCGTGCCGATTAAGGCGTTATAGCCGCTGATAAAATTATTTAAATTAGTGCTTAACGTGCTGGTATTTCTGGTGAGACTGAGTGAAGTTGGATTACCCGTGTTGATTTTTTTCAATGACAAGCTCACGCCGGTTATCGCGTCAGTAATGGTATTACTGGATTTGGTGATGACAATACCATCGATCTTAAGTTGTGCATCTTGCGCTTTGGTTAATTCTGAAAGCGCTTGACCACTGTTATTCGAGGGATCGTAACTCAACAGCGCAGCAAGGCCGGCAGCACCTGAGACAGCGATGCTCATGCTTTGCGTTTGGCCGGTTTGCGTGTTGGTGAGTATTAAGCGGTTCGGCGCGCTGCTTCCATCATTTACAAGAGTGGCAGTAATGCCAAGTCCTGCGGTATTGATGGCCGCGCAGATGCCGGTCAGGGTGTTGTTAGAGCTATCAATCGTGACCGTCTTTGAGACTGAGGCATTGTTGGTAAAAGTGGCGTCGGTATAGCTACCATTGTTAACGCTACCACCTTGAATACTGCCAAAATTAAAACTGATAGTGCCCGAACCAACAGCCGCAGAGGCATTAATGACGCCTTTACTAACCAGCTTTTGACTTTGAGCTAATTGATTAACTTCGAGACTATAATTACCAACAACGGCACCACTCGTTAATGAACCCGTCACAGAGCTATTATCCGAGGCTGAGGCGCTAATGGTTTGAAAGCTGGCGCTATCCGTCAGCGCTTTAGCCGTGGCTTGATAGGTGGCAAGATCGTTTTGAAAAGTACCCAAGGAACTTAATTTAGTCGTATATTTGGACGCCTGAGCAGTCAGCGCATTTAAAGGCTTTTGCTCTGCAGCCATTAAACTTGACACTAAATTCGTTACATCTAAACCTGAACCTACACCTGCGGATGAAAGACCCATTGAAATATCCTCGTTTTTACTAAATTAAATACTCATGCTCAAAAGCAGGCCCAGTTTCGGATCGAAGTTCTGACTAAGGTTAACCGCACGATTACCAGGAATTTCTCGAATTATGTTGTTGTCAAGGGTATCCCTAACGACTAATATAACTTTTTGGCCATTGTTAACGACTTCGAACTGAACATTGAGGCCATGACTAGTGGCTAACTGATTTAAAGTGTCGGCAGCTTTTTGGACATCTTGAATCGGCGTCGGTGCTTGTTTGCTAAGGGTTGCAACAGTGCCTTGCGTATTGCCTATAAGCTGTACTTTATCTAATAACGTTTTAATGTTTTCAGGTTGAGTATTGTCAGCAGACGGAAGAACCGCTGCAAGTGTTGTTTTAAGGTTAGATAATGTATCCATGATAGCACGTATTCAGTTATATATTGCTAGGGGATCTCTAATAATACCTCACTCATGAAGCAGACCAATCAGTCCATAACATAAAAAAGCCAATATTAGAGATACCCCAATAAGCATCGGGCTAAAGTAACACTTTAGCCCGACACATGTCTATAGCTTGCTAAGGCAAGAAATAGCTTATCTCATTAACGCCATGATGCCGTTGTTTGAGGTGTTGGCTTGAGCCAACATCGCCATACCCGCTTGTTGCAAGATTTGAGCTCTAGCCATAGAAGCCGTTTCTGCAGCAAAGTCAGTATCCATGATATGACTACGTGCATTAATTGTGCTTTCGTTAGACGAGGTCAAAGTGCTGATAATAGCTTGTAGACGGTTTTGAGTCGCACCTTGTTGAATCTGGGCAACGTTAACTTGCAACATAGCTTTATCAATTGAATCAATCGCTGATAAAGCATCAGCTTGAGTCAAAATGTTAACACCAGAAGCGTTACCGAAGACGGCAAGATCAGAGGCAGCAGCTTTTTGGCTGTCAGAAGTTACTTTATGTGCATTAGTTATTGCGTCGAAGCTTGCTGGAGCAGAATAACTAGTTAAGTCAGTGCCTTTGGTTGCAACATAAAACAATTGACCAGCAGTCAAATCAGTTGTAATGGCATGGCCAGCACCATCTACTAAACCTGCTGTTGCAGCGTCTGCTGCTGTAATGGTAGATCCATCATTAACTTGATAAGTACCTAGCGTAGTTGCACCAGTGCCTACTGTTGTTATATTGCTTGCAGCGGTTGAAGCAGTTGCTGTTGAGCTACCGCCATATTCAACCATAGAATAAATACCAGCACCAGCATTAAGGTCATTCCAAGTACCGCCACCCCAAAGATGTGCCGCTGTTTCGCCAGTTGTTCCATTAGGCTCACTGCCAGGAAAGTTTGTATACGTTAATTTTCCAGTCTCAGGAGCTGTAGTACCAGTATATGAGAATGCAGAGCCTGAATTTAATGCACCACCAGCTAATGGGTTACCAACAAAAGCGCCTGTGCCAGCGATTGCTGCGTCTTTTGTACCGTTAATCCATGTCCAGTTGCCGCCAGTTTTATTATAAGCAAAGTTATTTTCTTCAGCATTGCTAATAGTGGCTAAATAACCCTTTTGACACCAAATGATGAAGTCTGAGCGCTAGCTTGAGCGTCTGTATAATTCATCCCTCTGCTAACCATTTCATAAACATGGCCGTTGGTTTCATTGAAAGAAATATTGTTTGCTCTAGCAGGATCAGTTTTAGCTAATGTAGCTTTTGCAGCGTCAAACTGTGCTCTGGTAAAGTTATTTGAAGTGACTGAATCCGTTTTGGTCGTTGCTGATACTTGACTTAAGTCAATACCATTGATTTGTATTTTGTCATATTGAGTAGTACCTGCACCAATTTGTACAGTTACTGAATTACTTTGCATTGCGTTAGTACCGTTAAACGCAGTGTTATTTTGAATACGTGTTACTTCTTGTTGTAACTGGTTAAATTCTGTATTCAAAAGTTGTCTATCGCCTGCACTGTTAGTACCGTTTGATGCTTGTACCGCTAGTTCACGTAAACGCTGTAAGTTGTTGTTGATTTGCCCTAAAGCGCCATCAGCTGTTTGTGAGAAAGAAACCGCATCGTTAGTGTTACGAATAGCAACCGTTTGACCACGAATCGTTGCATCCATACGATTAGAAATCGCAAGACCCGCCGCGTCATCTTTTGCGCTGTTAATACGTAAACCAGTTGATAAACGTTTAATTGATTGAGCTAATGATTCTTGTGACTTACTCAGGTTGTTTTGAGTATTCAAAGCCACCATATTGGTGTTAATAAAAGAAGCCATGGTTTTTCTCCAGTTAAATTCAAATTAGTTAGTTACTTAGTTTTAACTTTGTTATTAATGCGTTCTTTAACAATGTTATATTTATTAACGGAGGGCTTATAAAAAACTTTAGCTAGAACTGCATTTAAATTAAATGTTGCCTGTAGGAAAAGCATGTGCCCGACCTTATCGGGTTTATTTCATTAAAGAATGGCTTTGAAGCCCTGAATGCGTTGGATTGTCAGAAAAATGCAGACTTAGGAATGCGCATGAAATAAGTTAGACATCTTGCGCCCTCTCCCACCGTGCATAAGTATCTACACAACTCGTCATCCCGGCAGGGAGAGCGAAGCGAGGGTTGGCCGGGATTCAGATGCTATGGAGGCAATCTTGAATTACGTAAACCAATTCTTAGCTATAGATTTTCAGATAAATAATTTCGACGCTAACGGATACCATCCCTTTAAGGGATGGTATCCGTGTGAATTAAATTGTCGTGTAGTGTAATTTTAATTTCTAAAAGACTATATATGAAACTACTTTTGTTCTGGTTTTGACATCCCTGTGCCCTGGATTCGCGCCAACCCTCGCTTCGCTCTCCCAGCCGGAATGACAGCCATATGATTTGTGTAGATACCTATGAACAACAGATTAACTCTATTGGGCTTTAGTACTGTAGCTTGGGCTAATGGTTTTATCATTAACCCAAACTGATGCCGAGAATACTATTAATCTGTGTGGGGCTTATGACGCTCGGGCAAGTTGAAGTCTAAATCGAAGTCAAAATCGTCGGTGTTATTGGCTATAAATGGGGGTGTATAGGGACTGGCTTTAGCGCTTAAGTGTTCACTAGCAGGTTGTTCTAAAGACTCGCTACCCGATTGATTGAGCCCTACTTTATTCTCGCCAAGCACATTATCGGCTGTGTATGTGTATTCATAAGCATTGTCATTAGGGTCTAATAGGTTAATTGGTTGTGATAACTTAGGCCGTTTGAACAACTGGTAGCTCAATATACTGATAATACCTATGAGTAAGGCGATTAGAGTAAAGCTATTAAAATAGCTTGGGCTTTGTGTTTTCTCAACAACCGGGGGTGCTTTAATGTCGGTAACAGAGGGTACCGCTATGGGCGAGTTGCCAGGGTTTACTTGCTCTGATGCCTCGGTAACTTGGGAGGCAACATACGCTGGGCTAGTGTTTGCGTTTACGGAGGGGGCGTCATTATGCTGAGTCGTTAAATTGTCAGGATTAACCGAGAGCGTCGGCGTGCTGGGTATTGGTAATGAAGTAGGGGCAATCTTGATGAGTGCTTTTTTAGTCGTGCTATCAGCTTTTTTATTTTTAGGTGCCGGGTTTTTAACGGTGCCATCTGGTTTTTTCTTTTTAGGTGGCTGGCTTAGCGGATTAATGTCATCACCTGATAGTAGCACAGGGTCAATGACTGCAGTGGCTTGCTCTGAAAGCTCGTTTAGATTCAGATTAACGCGACGGTATTTTATTTCTTTTTCAGAGCTTATCTTCAGTAATAAGTCGACTTTAGGATTTTCCAGCGCAGTACTGGAATAAACATTGATTGACGACCCCACGCGTTTGAGCTGAATTTTATGAAGATTGTCGTTGAAAACGATGCCTGCTTGTAGCATTTTATCGGCAGGTGCTATTTCTACGATCGCTTTGCTGTTAAGGTCTTCGGGTGATAATTGCAGGGCAATTTTGCTCTTTAAGTTTTCATGTAAACCGGAATAAACATCAACCTTGCCCAACTCAAGACTATGGGCCAAGCCAGGTATAAGCAGTAAATAAAACAGTGTTATTGAACTTGGTTTAAAATTTGGCATAACGATTAATAAAAGTAAGTGGGGAAGTCGTTGTTAAAAAAGGCGCTAATGGGCGAGATTTAACTGCTTCCAGTAAAGTATTGTTAAAGTGTTTTCGACGACTTAATGAGTACGATACACAGAGAGCCATAGGCATCTAAAAGACTACCAGTCATAATAAAAACAATGAGTTACTGCATCACAAAACTCCCTCTCCTGTTGGAGAGGGTTGGGGTGAGGAGAATAAAATCAAGCCGTTACATTCCCCTTATCCCAACCTGAAACCCTCGCTTCGCTCTCCCTTTGAAGAAGGAGCAGTAGAACTTGTGTAGATACTTATGCATAGAGCCTAATTAATGCACATCGCTACGGCTAAGTGCCTCTAAATTATCAATCGTATTGGCAAGTATCATAAGTTGTACGCGTCTATTTTGCATTCTTCCTACGCTGAGGTTGTTGTCAGCGATAGGGTGGGTGCCGGCATAACCTATAGCGGCCAAACGATTATCATCAATACCCTGATCGATTAAAAACCTTACGACACCACTGGCTCGCGCCGATGATAATTCCCAGTTAGAAGGGTATAGGCTGTTATTAATAGGCGTGGCATCGGTATAACCTTCAACTCGAATTTTGTGAGTTTGGTTTTTTAAGATTGCAGCAATGGATTGCAATATTTGTTGAGATTGCGCATTAAGTTTGGCATTTGCAGGGCTAAACAAAATGCTGGCATCAATAATAACGCTAACCCCCCAGTTGGATTTGTCGATATGTATCTTTCCTTGCTCAATCATAAGCGCGAGATTTTCCTGTAGTTGGGCAACAATAAGATCAATTTGCGCTTGTTCTTGTAGTATCAGTAATTGCTTGGGATCTGGTTGCTGAATCTTCTCAGGTGCAGGTTCGGTCAGACTTGAGCTCGTAAAAACATAGGAGCTTCTAAGTCTACCCTTATGATTTAAGCGGCTTAACTCAATAGGCTGCATTGGGAATAGTGATGATGCTAAACTCAGTGGTTTTATGCCTGGCATGGCATTACTAAGTGGCTGGGCAACTTTTTCCATGAGCGCTTTATGCCGGGTTTGTGCAACAACAGCAGAGGATTCATTTTTGTCATGCTCTAAAATCGTCATGGCATAGAGTACGGCAAATACTGCAAACATCAGGGTAATAAAGTCTGCATAAGAGATCAGCCAACGATCCTGGTTTTGACGAGAGTCTAGAGCTTCTTGATAACGTTTACGTGTCATTTGGGATATTTTGATGCCAGTAACTGCTCATGCGTTCTTTAATTAAGCTTGGATGCTCACCTTGCCTGATAGACAAAAAGGCATGAGCGAGCATTTCTCTTTTAAGGATTTCAATTTCCAAGTGCTGTTTAAGTTTATTGGCAATAGGTAAAAATATTAAGTTAGCCAAGCCAACACCATAAATAGTCGATACAAAAGCGACAGCAATACCTTGCCCTAATAAAGTCGGTTGAGAAATGTTTTCCATAATATTTGTTAAGCCCAAAACGGCGCCTAGTATGCCCATGGTCGGCGCATAGCCTCCTGCTGCATCCCATACTCTAATGGCTAAATGCTGTTCGCGTTCAAAGCTATTGATGTCGATGTCTAAAATTTCACGTATTTTGTCATGTTCAATGCCATCAACAACCAGCCGCAAGCCTTTGGCAATAAAAGGATCAGGATAATCAGAAATCATGTGATCCAATTTCAAGAAGCCGCTTAAGCGGGCTGTTGAGCTCCAAGCTTGAATGGTGTCGATGAGCTCTGAATAAAAATCATCATAGGGTGTAAAGGCGCGATGCAGCAGGCGTAAACCATGCATCAGGTTAACAAAGCCATTTTGTAATAGAACAGCACTAAAGGTCCCCCCTAATACAATGACCAATGCTGAAGGTTGTAATATGGTAAGTACATGACCTCCTTCCAGCATTTGACCAAAAAAAATGGCTAATAGACCTAAGACTAGCCCGATTATACTTCCCCAGTCCATGTTTGCTCCTTTAATGTGCTTCTGATGCGACTAATCGCTTGACTATGAATTTGTGAAACTCTTGATTCGGTAACGCCCAATATGGCGCCTATTTCTTTTAGATTAAGTTCTTCTTGGTAGTAAAGCCCCATGAGTAATTTTTCACGCTCAGGTAGTGACTCAATACTATCAAATAAGGCCGATTGAAAGCCTTGGTCAATGAGTTCCGCTAGCGGGTCATCGGTATCGTCAGCTTGGAAGCGATCAAGAAAATGATCACCATTTTCTTGACTTTGAAAGTCTTCTATATACAACAGCTGATGGCCACTGTTTTTAGCCAGAAATTTTTGATAATCAGTAATTGATAAATCAAGGTGTTGCGCAATTTCAGCTTCGGTGGGTGCGGCATGGTTTAAACGTTGTAATTCGTAAATGGCTTTTTCAATTTTCCGCATATTCTCTCGAACCAGCCTGGGTAGCCAATCCATGTTACGCAATTCATCTAGCATTGCCCCCCGTATTCGCATGGTGGCGTAGGTCTCGAATTGGGCTTGTTGTATATCTTCAAAGCGTTGAATGGCGTCAATAAGGCCTATCATGCCGGCTTGAATTAAATCATCGACTTCGATATTAGCCGGTAGCTTGGCTTTAAGTTGATACGCAATTTTATTGACCAGCGCAATGTTTTTGTTAAACACAGAGTCTTTCTCAGAACGACCTGTTGCATCATACATAACTTATGGTCCTGGTTGAGAGGGCATCAATGTCGGTCGTTAAGTGTTGCTCAAAAATATGTCTAAAAGCCTGTGCAGTCGGTGAATCAGGATGTATAGCATGATTGGCTTCATCTATAACGCCTGTATTATTTTGCATATAACCGCTGGGAACTAAAGTTAAGCCCAAAAACTGGCTACTGGTGCGCATCAAGTTCTGTTGAATGAGCTGCACTTGCTCGAAAGAGGCATCTACTATTAATAATTTAAACTGATGCGTGTTTAAGTGTTTATGTAATGTTTTTAGTTTTAGGTAACTTGATTTGACGGCATCGGTGTCGGGGTTTGTGACCACGACAACATCACCTTTAGACAGGAGGCTTAGTGTAGCAGCGCTCATGTTATCCAGGTGTACATCAAGCAAAACGATGTTTTTAGTTTGGCTGGCTTGCGCATCTTTAGTGATGTCTAATAGATGGGTTTTATGTTTAACGTCGTTGAAAGCTTCGGCAGTTTCATTAATATCAAAGACATGAACATCCAAACCTTTTGCTATTAATAAAGAAGAAAAATCAACCAAAAGGCTGTTTCTTTGCTGAGCGGTCAGGCTAAATACAAAAGCCGTTTGCCGAGTAATGTGAGTACCCAGCAAACAACGAAGTCCTGCCGCTTGGTCTAGACGTTGATTATTTGACATGGTTATATGAATAGTCTTTTAATTCATTATTAAAGATAGCTCATGGTCTTTTAGTCTTGTTGAGCTACGTGAATGACGATATTCAAAGGCTTGATTAATAAGTTTTTCGCGGTCTGCCAAGTCTAGATCTTCTGGTACTCGTTGTCCTGAAGCGACATAAAATAATTTGAGCTTATGACGTAACAATACCTCTAAAACGTTGCTGATGGTCACCGCTTCATCGAGCTTGGTTAATATGCAGCCGGCTAATTCAGAGCCTCGGTAAGCCTCAACTATTTCATTAAGGGTATCGATTGAACTGGTCGCATTTAAACAAAGCAGCCGTTTAATCGGCTGTTTTGTATTTGATAACAAGCCCAGTTGCTCGGTAATCATTTGATCACGCTGACTCATGCCCACGGTATCAATTAATATTGTATGCTTATCCTTTAAAGATTCTAAAGTGAATTTTAATTCGGCTTCATTTTGTACGGGATGTACTGAAATGCCCAAAATTTTACCATAAATACGCACCTGTTCAGGTGCGCCAATACGGTAACTATCTGTGTTTACCAGCGCCAGCTTATTAGCCCCGTGCCTTAATACTAATCGGGCGGCAAGCTTGGCTATGGTTGTGGTTTTTCCTATGCCGGTAGGCCCGACTAATGCGTAAATCCCACCTTGGCCTAGAAATTCTTCTTCATTATTAAGGGTTATGACATTATGGAGCAGGATGTCTTTTACCCATTGTAGGCAGCTATTTAAATCTGTGGCTGAATCGGAAGGGACATTCGCAATCAGATATCTAGCTAAGCTAGCGCTAAAGCCCATAGCCAATAATTCGCCAAAAATGGCCCTTTGAATGGGTTGTGCTTCGGTAGTGGTCGAGGGCTCTGGCCGACGCTCTAAATAGCTTCTCATATCTCGTATTTCTTCAAACAAACGTTTTACGAGTGGATCAGCGCTTGCTGTTTCGGGTGTGTTTTTTTGGAGCTTCTTCTCTAATGCGGGAGGCGTTTTTGCTGTTGGCGGACTCGCTGGTTCCGCGACTGATTCTGCAATGACTGAGCTTAGGTCATCTTCTCGAGTCGCTAGTATTTCAACACCATTTAATATATTACGATTTGAAATAATAATGGCGTCCGAGCCTAGCGTTTCACGTACTTCAGATAATGCGGCGCTGACAGTTGTTGCGAAAAAGCGTTGAATTTTCATGTTAATGAGCCAACAAGGTTAGTGACTTTAATGGAATAAGAATTAGGTAGTTCTGCGTGTGACAACACTTTCAGTTGTGGCAGTGTTTTACGGAGAAACCTTGCCAGCATAAATCGTATAGGAGAGGGAACTAAAAGCACAGGTATATAACCGAGTTGCTCTTGTTTTTTAGTCGCTAGTGCTGTTTGTGAAGCAAGTGTTTCAGCCAAGCTAGGTTCAATGCCCTCGCCTTCTGTTCCATTGGTATGCATGGCTTGTAACAGTAATTGTTCTAACTGATTTTCCAGGGCCATGATGGGTAACTCTCTTTCACTTGGAAAAATCTGCTGCACAATAGCTCGACCTAAGGCGATACGTACCATAGTTGTTAGCAATGTGGGATCTTGAGTTTGCTGGGCGTAATCATAAACCGTTTCGATAATGGTATTCATGTCTCTGATATTAACTTCTTCAATTAACAGGTTTTGCAGTACTTTTTGAAATATTGATAAGGGTAATAGTTTGGGAATAAGGTCTTCAATCAGTTTGGGTGCTTGTTTTCCTATATGCTCAAGTAAGGCCTGAATTTCTTGCCTGCTTAATAAGTCGGCGGCATTGGTCACCATTAAATGATTAAGATGGGTCGCAATTACCGTACTTGCATTGACAACGGTATAGCCCAGGGCTTGAGCTTGTTCATTTAAATCGCTTTCAATCCAGATAGCGGGCAAACCAAAAGCTGGATCAGTCACCTGTGTACCGTCTAAGGGACCCGCAACCATGCCAGGATTAATGGCCAGTAATTTGCCGGGATAGGATTCACCAATGCCAATTTCAACGCCTTTTAGGCTAATTTTATAGGCAGAAGGTTTGAGTTCCAAGTTGTCATTAATATGAACAAGGGGCGGTAAAAAACCAATTTCTTGGGCAAACTTACGACGCACCCCCTTGATTCTTCTGAGTAATTCGCCATCTTGCATTTCATTAACCAAACTAATCAGTCGATAACCAACCTCTAGACTCAATGTTTGAATGGGGGCAACATCTTGCCAAGTCACTTCTTCCATTTCTGGTGAGATAAACTTGGGGGTCACGACTTCAGTTATTGAGCCCTCTTGTTTTTTATGCTGAAATTTATAAGCCCCTCCCGCAATAATCAAGGCCAACATGCCAAAGGCAAGATGTGGCATGCCGGGTATGATGCCAAGGCCGCCAACAATACCCGCTGTTATATACAGTATTTGCGCTTTTACCAACAGCTGAGTAACAAATTGAGTGCCGAGATCTTGCTCACTAGCGACTCTAGAAACCACTACGCCGGCAGCAACTGATATAAGTAAGGAGGGTATTTGGGCAATCAAGCCGTCACCAATAGCCAGTAAGGTGTAAGTTTCCAACGCCTTATTGAAATCGAGTTCATGCTGAATCATGCCGACTATCAAGCCGCCTATCATATTGATAACCACAATGATGATCCCTGAAACAGCATCACCTCTGACATATTTACTCGCACCATCCATTGCGCCATAAAATTCAGCCTCTTGGGACACTTGTTTTCTTCGCAGTTTAGCGTCTTCTTCGCCTATGAGTCCTGAATTAAGATCGGCATCGATGGCCATTTGTTTGCCAGGCATGGCATCCAAAGCAAAACGCGCACCTACTTCGGCAATACGCCCTGCACCTTTGGTAACAACGACGAAGTTAATGATGGTCAGAATGATAAAAATAACACAGCCAACCAGATAATTGCCGCCAATCAAGAAATGCCCAAACGCTTCAATTACTTTTCCTGCTGCATCGGGTCCATTGTGACCTTCGGTGAGCACGATTCGTGTTGAGGCAACATTAAGTGATAATCTGAGCATGGTGGTGATCAACAGTACCGCTGGAAAAACCATGAAATCCAGGGGACTAACAGTGTACAGCGCCGTTAACAAAACAATAATGGATAAGGAAATGTTGACGGTAAAGAAAATATCTAAAACAAACGAAGGAATAGGCAGAATCATCATCGCCATCATCATGATGACAATAATAGGCGCAGCTAAGGTTTTGGTATTTATATGTTTTAGTTTATCGACAAAATTCATGACTGATTGCTTGTGGTTGATAAGGGATCAAGATCAGTGGGAATATCAATATGATCAGGCCTTAGCGGCTCAAGTCCGCCATTTTTCTGCCAATCTCTAAGCTGAAAAACATACGCTAAGACTTGAGAAACAGCGGTATAGAGTTGTTTAGGAATTTCATCACCCAGTTCGCTATGGTGGTATAAAGCTCTAGCTAATGGGGGCGCTTCCATTAAGACAATTTTATGTTCCAAAGCTAGTTCTTTAATTTTAATAGCGATTTGCCCCATACCCTTGGCGACGATCAAGGGGGCATAATTAGCATCTTCTGGATATTTTAGCGCCACTGCGTAATGGGTAGGGTTGGTAATAACTACATCGGCGGTGGGAATTTGAGACATCATTCTTCGACGAGCCATTTGACGCTGTATTGAACGAACTTTTGCTTTGGTTTCTGGATTACCCTCTGACTCTTTGGCTTCGTCACGTAAGTCCTGCCGAGTCATTTTTAGCTTTTCGGCGTATTGGTACATTTGATAAGGGGCGTCGATAAAAGCAATAAGTGCGAGCGCTAAAACCATAAAGGTGAAACAAATTAAAAGAATATGACCTTGGTGTGAACTGGCTACTGTTAAGGATTCAGAGGCTAAAGAAAAAATGGCATCCATCTGGGACATAACAACTAACCAAGCAACATAGCCTACTAATAGAGTTTTTAAAATAGCTTTTACCAACTCCATGAGTGCATGTTTGGAGACCATGTTTGACAAGCCTTTTATGGGATTAAGTTTTCCAAAATTGGGTGTTATCGCTTTATTTGAAAATAACCAACCGCCAATTAAAGCCGGTGACACTAAAGCCGACAGCATGACTAAGCCGAAGAGTGGTAATAAACTGAGTAACAAGGTGATTAAATCCTGCGGTAAAGTTTTGTCAACAAGGGGACTATCTATTTGATTTATTTCATTGAAATAAAGTGCGTTAGCTAGCATAGATTTGATTTGCGCGATAATTGACTCACCGCTAAGCCATAAAACAATGGCTGCGGCTATTAAGACTATAAAGGTTGCTAATTCCTTTGAGCGGGGCACATCACCGTCTTCACGTGCTTTTTCAAGTCGTCTGGAGGAAGCTTCTTCGGTTTTTTCGAGATCGCTTTCTTCTGCCATCAGCTTGTGTTGATTCCAATTATTGCAAGTTATAACTTATAATAACTTATAATAACTTATAATTGATAATTTATTGATAATAATTGATGCAAGATGGGGTTTATGATTTTTTATCGCTAATATTAATGCTTCCTTATCAAGGATAATAGCTTAAATTGAGCGGGCACTCGTCTATATAAATTAACAACTTTCGAATCTTATATAAGTCAATAACCGAAATGTAAGGCTTTAAAGCCTTCTGACAAGGTATGCTCATGCAACATAAAAAAATTAAAGGGCCGACACCCAAACAAAGCAAGATGATTCAGGATGCATTGGCATTACATCAATCCGGTCGGTTAGATGCTGCAGAAATTCAATATAGGAAATTACTTGGTTTGCTACCCAATAATACAATGCTATTGGGCAATTTAGGGATGATTACACTCCAAAAAGGGAGGTTAGACGATGGGGTAAAGATTCTTGGAAGATCGCTACAAATTAATCCTAATCAACCTTTTATTCTAAATAATAGGGGTAATGCTCTAAATGAGCTCAATCGATTAGATGAAGCTCTGGCAAGTTATGATAATGCTATTGTTCTAAAACCTGATTATGCCGAGGCTTACTCTAATCGTGGACTTACACTTCACCACCTTAATCTACTTGAGGAAGCATTGGTAAATTATGAGCGTGCCATTGCCCTTAATTCGGATTATGTCTATGCCTATTCCAATCGTGGTAATGCCCTTAAAGATCTTAATCGACTGGATGAAGCGATAGAAAGCTATGATCATGCCATTGCTCTTAAGCCTGATTTCTCTGAGGCCTACTATAACCGTGGTAATGCTCTGAAAGAACTTAATCGATTAGATAAGGCATTGGTTAGTTATGATCATGCTGTTGCCCTTAAACCCGATTATGCCGATGCTTACTCTAACCGTGGACTTGCACTGCAAGACCTCAATCGACTGGATGAAGCGCTGGCGAGTTATGACCAAGCTATAGCTCTTAAACCCGATTATGCCGATGCTTACTCTAATCGTGGCAATACTCTGAAAGAACTAAGCCGATTAGATGACGCACTAGAGAGTTATGATCGTGCCATTGTACTTAAGCCGGATTATGCCGAGGTCTATTCCAATCGCGGCAGTGCCCTGCTAGAGCTCAAGCGACTCGATGAAGCTTTGGTAAGTTATGATCATGCTATTGATCTTAAATCTGACATAGATTTTATTTTAGGAGATTTATTGCACACTAAAATGCAACTTTGTATCTGGGATAATCTATCAAAGCATGTTAATGGACTAACTCATAAAATTAGCAATGACGAGAAAGTTGCAATGCCATTCATAGTAATGGCATTGATTGATGACCCTCAGATTCAGAGAAAAACGGCTGAAATTTATGTTAATGAGAAATTTCCGCAGCGTCATGTTTTACCAAAAATAAAGCGACATCCACAACATTCAAAGATTAGGGTTGGGTATTTTTCTGCGGATTTTCGCCTTCATCCAATGACCCATCTAACTGCAGAGCTTTACGAAACACATGATAGAAACCAATTTGAAATCTATGCCTTTTCTTTTGGTCCTGATACAAAAGATAAAATGAATCTTCGAATCAAGGCGGGCGTTGATCATTTTTATGATGTGCGCACACTGTCATATAACGATATAGCCAAGCTTGCACGGAACTTTGAAATCGATATTGCTGTGGATTTGGGTGGATACACTGCAGGCGCTCGTGCGGGAATTTTTGCTATGCAAGCTGCACCGTTACAGGTAAATTATATGGGCTATCCTGGCACGATGGCTGCAGCTTATATAGACTATCTTATTGCTGATTGCACACTCATTCCAGATAATCAACAGCAGCATTATTCAGAAAAGATTGTTTATATACCCAACAGTTATATGGTCAATTTATCTAAAATAGAAGTTGCTGACACCGCATTAATACGTTTTGAACATGGGTTGCCTGATACCGGCTTTGTATTTTGTTGTTTTAATAACAGCTTTAAAATTACACCCACGACCTTTGCCGGATGGATGCGTATTCTTAAAGCTGTTGAGGGTAGTGTATTGTGGTTATTTGAAGGTAATAACAGTACTATTCAAAATTTAATAACTGAAGCACTGAAGTTCGGAATTAATAAAAGTCGATTGGTTTTTGCTAAACACATGCCTGTTGAAGAGCATTTAAATAGAATCAAGTTGGCCGATTTATTTATTGATACCCTGCCTTGCAATGCCCACACTACAAGCAGTGATGCTCTTCGTATGGGCTTGCCGGTGCTAACTTGTATAGGCAAGTCCTTTGCCAGTAGAATAGCCGCAAGTCTACTGAATGCCGTCAACTTGCCGGAATTAATTACTACTACGCAAGAACAATATGAGGCGCTGGCTATTGAACTGGCCACGCAGCCAGAAAAATTAAAGCTCATCAAAGCTAAGTTGGCCCATAACTTGCCCACCGCACCGCTCTATGACACGCCCTTATTTACACGACACTTAGAGTCTGCCTATTTGACTATGTATGACCGATACCAGAACGGCTTTGCGCCTGAGCATATTGTCGTGGAGCATTAAAATCAATCGCTATGGCTCATCATCTAATAAATTTAAGGCACTGTTTTACAGTCCGCTGACTAGATCTGCTTATGCACCATAAAAAACTTAACAAACTGACACCTAAATATAGCCAGATGATCCAGGATGCCGTGGTCTTGCATCAAGCAGGTCAGTTGGAGGCGGCAGAAACTCAATACAGGAAATTACTGAAGCGTCTCCCCAGCAATACCGTGCTATTGAGTAATCTAGGTGTTATTTTCATCGAAAAAGGACAATTAGACGATGCAGTAAGAATCATCGAGAGGTCGCTGCAAATTAACCCTAATCAAGCTAATGCCCTTAATAACCATGGTATTGCCCTGAAAGGACCTAAGAGATATGAGGACGCACTGGTAAGTTATGAGTGTGCAATTATCCTCAAACCCGATTATGCCGAGGCCTATTCCAATCGTGGTAATGCTCTGCAAGAACTCAAGCGATTTGATGAAGCACTGAAAAGTTATGAAAGCGCTATTACTCTCAGACCTGATGTTGCCGAGGCCTATACCAATCGGGGTATTGTTCTGCAAGAACTTAAGCTATTCGATGAAGCACTGCTAAGTCATGACCGTGCTATTGCACTCAAACCGGATTATGCCGAGGCCCATTTTAATCGTGGGATTGCCTTGAAAGAACTCAATCGACTTGATGAAGCATTGAATAGTTATGGCAGTGCCATTGCCCTCAAACCGGATTATGTCAATGCCTACTCTAATCGAGGACTTACACTACAAGATCTCAAACGATTTGATGAGGCATTAGCTAGCTATGACTGTGCTATTACCCTCATGCCTAATTGTGCTGAAGTCTATTCCAACCGTGGTAATGTTCTGAAAGAACTCAACCAATTCGATGACGCACTGGACAGTCATGACCGTGCCATTGCCCTTAAGCCAGATTATGCCGATGCTTACTTTAATCGAGGATTGGTTCTGATAGATCTGAATCGACTGGATGAAGCATTAGCAAGTTATGAATGTACCATGACTCTCAATCCCGACATGGATTATATTTTAGGCTTCACATTGCATACAAAAATGCAGCTCTGTCTCTGGGATAATCTGCCGCACGCTCTTAATAAATTAATTCATAAAATTAATCATGACGAGAAAGTTGCTTATCCATTCCCCATGCTGGTACTGATTGATGATCCTGATGTCCATAGAAAAATGGCTGAAATTTATGTTAACGATAAATATCCTGTAAGTCATGTTTTACCTAAAATAGAACCTTACTCACAACATGAAAAGATTAGGGTAGGGTATTTTTCTGCCGACTTTAGAGATCACCCCGTATCAAGCTTAACTGCAGAACTTTACGAAACGCACGATAGAGATCATTTTGAAATATATGCATTTTCTTATGGTACAGACACAAAAGATGAAATGAATCTGCGCATTAAAGCCGGTGTTGATTATTTTCATGATGTGCGCACGCTATCGGATAACGATATAGCCATGCTTGCTAGGAATGTTCAAATTGATATTGCTGTAGATTTAGGAGGGTTCACTAAAAATGGTCGCACGGGAATATTTGCCATGCATGCAGCGCCAATACAAATTAGTTATATTGGTTATCTTGGTACAATGGGGGCGAATTATTATGACTATCTGATCGCAGACCAAACCATCATTCCTGAACAATCTCAAAAATATTATTCAGAAAAGATAGCTTATTTACCGAGTTATCAAGTCAATGATTCAAAGAAATTGCTACCAACGACTATATTTACCCGAGAAGATATGCAGCTGCCTGAAACAGGATTTGTATTTTGTTGTTTCAATAATAGCTATAAAATCACTGCCATTACGTTTGATAGTTGGGTGCGAATACTTAAACAGGTTGATGGCAGTGTATTACTAGTTTATGCCGACAATGAATCAATCGAGCTAAATTTAACAAAAGAAATAGTTCTCCGAGGTGTAGACCCTAGCAGACTTGTTTTTGGAAAACGTTTACCGATGCTTGAATACTTAGCAAGGTATCGAGTTGCTGATCTTTTCTTAGACACCTTACCTTACAATGCTGGGACTACTGCCAGCGATGCCTTACGCATGGGCTTACCGGTGCTGACCTGTATGGGGCAGTCTTTTGCCAGCAGAATGGCCGCAAGCCTACTGAATGCCGTCAACTTACCGGAACTGATCACTACCACGCAAGAACAATACGAGGCACTGGCTATTGAACTGGCCACGCATCCAGAAAAATTAAAGACTATTAAAGCTAAGTTAGCTGCTAACTTAGTTATTGCCCCTCTATATGACACGCCTTTATTTACCAAGCACCTAGAGGCTGCATATTGGATTATGAATGACCAATGCCAGAAGGGCTTAGAGGCTGAGCATATTTATGTGGAGCATTAAATAGATACTATTCGTAAGTATACCTATGCTGATGGGGAAACAATCGCTGGTTAAACCTGAGCACCTGTATTACTTGGGCGCTAACGCGTATTATCAAAGTTTCAACACGAGTACTGGACGCGAACCGGACAAGATAGTGGCTCTATGTGAATCATAATGGGTAAATAATAAAAAATACCGATAGTTACAGGTCTTATTATTAGCTGAAAACGCCCAAGCCGTCATCCCGGCATGGACTGCCGGGATCCAGTGTACAAGGATGTACTAATCGATACTGCATAGTATTTATTAAAATTGAAGCTATAAATCAATTAATTGTATGCTTTGTAATTGCCATCCATGGCAACTGGATTCCGGCAATCCCTGCCGGAATGACGGCTTTACGATTTGTGTTAATATCAGCTTATCATTGCACACACTAAGATTTTTAATTATGTATTATTGTGTCACCCACTGTAAATCACATAGAGCCAAGATAGTTGACGCCGAACACACCAAGGTAATTTTTTGTTAGGCGCAACCTTCGCAGAGCAAGCTATTCGCTTCCCCACGGATTTTAGCTTATTTAATGAGAGCGGAGGAATCAGTGAGTGGTGTCTGGCGTCATCTATCTTGTCATGACACATGCACCGAAGATGGCTCGAGAATTTTGGCGATTCTGATCAGCGTTATTGAAACCTGCCGTATTCGTCAACAGTCACCTGGATTTATTTGGCGGCGGTAATTCGTCAACGGCGAGCGGGATTTTTGTGCAGAGGCTTTCTTTGATTAAGGGGGAGAGCAAAGCGAGGGGGCAGAGGGGGATTTATCTAATAAAATCTCCCCTAACCCCTCTTTGTCAAAGAGGGGGAGTGAATAATTACATCATTTTTCATTACTGACTAATCTGCTTATCAAAGCACCCAAGAGGACTTATATAGAATTGCAGCCTATACAATATAAACTATAACATAAAATCACTTACCGCCAATGAAGTCGGAATAACACCTGTAAGCTGAATTTCATACTCTGCAGCACTATCATTATTAGTATTAATTGAAATAATACCTGCATTGTAACTAATTTGACCGGGAGCATTAAATCGAGTTGAAATAAGAGTAAGAGCTTGATCTCCAAGTAAATTTATATTCGCATCAATGGCTGATAAGTCAATTTTATCTTGTCCAGAAAAAAAGTCGGTAATGACGTCTCTATCCTTATTACCCAAGCCTAAATCCATCAAAGAGATAAATTTGAAAATATCATTACCTGCACCCCCAGTCAAAGTATCCTTGCCGGCACCACCTATTAATATATCATTGCCCAAGCCACCAATGAGCGTATTATTCCCATCGTTACCGGTCAAGATATTATCAAGCTCGTTACCTGTACCGTTAAGCGCAGCGGTTCCCGTTAAGGTCAGATTTTCTACATTAGCTGATAAGGTATAACTGACGGAACTGTAAACACTGTCAATCTCAGTCGACAAGGTTGAAGTCTCAGTAACCACATCGCCTGTGTTATCGACCTTATAGGTGTCATTACCTAAGCCACCGATCAGTGTATCAGCACCGGCACCACCGTTTAGAGTATCATCACCCGCGCCACCATTCAGCGTATTAGCGGCGCTGTTGCCGACCAAGATATTAGCAAGCTCGTTACCTGTGCCATTAATAGCCACGGTTCCGGTTAAGGTCAGATTTTCTAGGTTAGTTCCCAACGTGTAGGTAATAAAACTATTAACGCTGTCAATCTCAGTCGACAAGGTTGACGTCTCAGTGACCACATCACCTGTGTTATCGACCGTATAGGTATCATTACCTAAGCCACCGATGAGCGTATCTGCTCCAGCACCACCCTCTAAGCTATTAGCCCCAGCATTCCCGGTCAAGATATTATTAAGCGCGTTACCTGTACCATTAAGCGCATCAGTACCCGTTAAGGTCAGATTTTCCAGGTTAGCACCCAACGTGTAGGTAATGGAACTATTAACGCCGTCAATCTCAGTCGACAAGGTTGAAGTCTCAGTGACCACATCGCCTGTGTTATCGACCGTATAAGTATCATTACCTAAGCCACCGATCAGTGTATCAGCGCCGGCACCGCCATCTAAACTATTAGCCCCAGCGTTACCGGTCAAGATATTATTAAGCGCGTTACCTGTACCATTAAGCGCGGCCGTTCCTGTTAAGGTCAGATTTTCTACATTAGCGCCCAGGGTGTAAGTGATAGAACTGTTAACACTGTCAATCTCAGTTGACAAGGTTGAAGTCTCAGTAACCACATCACCTATGTTATCGACCGTATAGGTATCATTACCTAAGCCACCGATGAGCGTATCTGCTCCAGCGCCACCGTCTAAGCTATTAGCCCCAGTGTTACCGGTCAAGATATTATTGAGCGCGTTACCTGTACCATT
>JBAXUR010000035.1:0-28076 GCA_037129595.1 Methylococcaceae bacterium
CCCACAAAAGCGATCAGCACAATCATTAAAAATAATTTGGCACGGCCAGAAGTCGCCAATAAAGGGGCGAGTGCGGCGCGATACGTTTTATAAATAAACGTTTGTTTAAGTTCTATAGGCGCTTCGTCGCTGTGTTTGTGATATTCACTTTGCAGCAGTTTGAAACTGGCCCAAGGGGTGACGGTAAAAGCCACAATTAACGAGACAATCATGGCTATCGGCACGTTAAAAGCCATCGGTGCCATGTAGGGCCCCATCATGCCGGTGATAAAAAACATCGGCAAAAATGACACAATCACCGTAAACGTCGCCAGAATAGTCGGTGGCCTGACTTCATCAACCGCCGTCAACAGGGCTTCCAACGGCGATTCTTTGCGTAATTTGTAATGCCTGTGGATATTTTCGACATCGACTATCGGATCATCCACCAGCAAGCCCAACGATAGAATCAAGGCAAACAAGGTGACGCGGTTAATGGTGTAACCGGAAATATAATCCAGCAACAAGGTCAGCGCCAAGGTCATCGGTACGGCAATGGACACGATAAAGGATTCTTTCAGCCCCAGTGAAAAAGCCAGTAACACCACGATAATCACGATGGCAAAACTTAAGTGCTTAACCAGTTCGTTAACTTTTTCGTTAGCGGTTTCACCATAATCACGGGTCACTGTTAACAAAACATCTTCGGGGATCAGCGTGCCGCGCATTTTTTCTGCGTTGGCAATAACGGCTTCGGCAACGTGAACGGCATTACTGCCTTTACGTTTGGCAACGGCAATGGTAACCATCGGCCGTTCTTGCCCGACTTGCGGCGGGTTACCGGTGGCTTTGCCAATCGTCGGCATTTCGTCGACCGCAGGGCCAAAACCGATGCGGGTGTAATGATCGACATCAGCAGGGCCGTCTTCAATACGCGCCACATCACGCAGAAAAACAGGACGTCCGGCAACACTTTTTATAACGGTCGCGCCGACTTCTGTTGATGAACTAAAATGCGGGCCGGCTTCCAGCAAAATCTCACGGTTATTACGTTCAAAGCTGCCCGCTTGCAGATTAACATTGGCATTGGCCAGCGCCTGGGTCACTTCAATCAGCGTTACACCATGCGCTGCCAAACTAGCCGGATTGGCATAAATGGAGACTTGGCGTTGTTCGCCACCAACCACCCAACTTTTACCCACATCACCGACACTTCTTAACGAAATAATCAACTCATCGGCAATACGTCGTAACGCCATAGAGTCATAGTTATTATTTTGCGCAGAAAGTGTCAACAAAACGATAGGCACGTTGTCGATCTCCACCGGACTTACTTTCCAGTGGGTAACGCCAGCGGGAATAAGATTCTGGTTGGACATCAGCCGATCCCAGGTTTTAACCAGACTGTCTTCAAAATCCTGTCCGACAAAATAACGGGCGGTCACCATCGCCGATCCGGGTTTGGAGATGGAATAGACATATTCCACGCCTTCAATTTGTTTAAGCAAAACCTCTAGCGGCGTCGACACCAGCTTTTCAACTTCTTCGCTGGAAGCGCCCGGATATTCAATCAGCACATCCATAACCGGCACGACAATCTGCGGGTCTTCTTCACGCGGCGTCAGCGTGAGTGCCGCTGCACCCGCCAACAGTGAAATGATCAGAAATAAAATGGATAGCTGTGAGGTGGTAAAAATTTCGACAATTTTGGTGGTCAAGCCACGTTTGGGCTTTTGATTTTGCAACTCGTCCATTAGTGCGCCTGCTGTGGGTTGACTATGACGGCTTCATCGGCCTGCAAACCGGAAATAACTTCAATCTGGTCACCAAAAATTTTGGCGGTTCTGATATGACGCATAAGCAGTCTGCCTTCTGATAAGACCTTAACCACTTCCAGTTGACCGATATGTTCTACTGCGCTGACGGGGATTAATAAGGCTTCATGTTGATCACATGCTTGTTCCAACCAACCAAAATATCCCGGTTGCAAACCGGCCATAGCCGGCAATGCGACTTTAATCAACTGGGTGCGGGTTTGCGGATCAACGTCAGGACTGATCTCGTCAATTTGAGCGGCTACGGTTTGTCCCAAGGTATCAATACGCACCATAACGTCCATACCCGTACTATAACGTCCGGCACAAGTGGTCGGCACATCGGCTTCAAGTCTTAAGCCTTGGGGTGTTTGCAAAGAAACCACAGGAACGCCGGGTAGCCCCATGTCACCAGGCTCTTTAAGACGCTTGACAACAATGCCGTCAAACGGTGCCAGTAATAGCGTATCAGCCAAATGGGTTCTGATTTCATTCACCGTACTGGTTGCCTGACTGACACCCGCTTGCGCCTCTTTTGCCCGTGCCACTACGGCATCAAAATTTTCACGGGTCGCCGCTTCCTTACTGTACAGGCTTTGAGTACGTTGTTCGTCTGCTTTGGCACGGGTGGCTTGCGCGGTGACACCGGACAGTGCCGCAAGGGCGGCCTGTTCCTGAGCCCTGATTTCACGCTCATCCAGACGGGCAATCACATCGCCCTTTTTAACTTTGTCACTGGCATGAACTTTAATCTCAATAATGCGAGCCGTCATTTTAGGCGCTATATTAGCAACGGTTCTTGACCTTACCGTACCCGGCCAGGTAAGAATATCGTCAACCTGCTTTTTTTCAACCTGTACCGTGTCACTTTTCGGTGTGTTTGCATCGCTGGCCAACGGGCTTAAACCGGGGGAAACTTTGCTGACAAAAGTGCCTTGCATATAAAGCAGCAACAGAATCAAAGCAACAACGGCGGCGGCAATACTGATCATTTTATGACTATTTTTGTGTTCGGGTTGTGACATGAGAACTCCTTTATTTCCAGTCGCCGACAGCTTTTTTTAATGCAGCTTCAGCACTCAGGGCATCGTAATGCGCTGCGATGGTGTTGGATTGCGCTTTATTTCTGGCGACTTCCGATTCGATATAACGGGTGACCGTGACTATTTCAGCGCGTCTTTCCTCATTAACCAGTCTTAAGGCTTCGTCGGCAGCCAGCACCGAGACTTCCGTAACACGCAAACGCGCCAAACCTTCTTCAAGTTTTAAATAAGCAATTTTTACTTCTTGCTCAATGGCCAGCTTGGTTTTTCGCTCTGTTTCACGCGCTTCTGCGGCTTTTCGCTCTGCGGCACTCACCCGTTGTTGGGTGTTAAAGCCTGAAAATAAATCCATTTCGACGGTAACGCCAGCGGTGACATTATCCCTGCTACTTGAAAATCCCGGATTTTGGCTGTTTTGTCCATAACTCACATAAGCATCTGCTTTGGGTAAATAAGCCCCTTGCTCACTTTTTAACTTGCGCACACTGATTTCTACCTGATTGGCTGCAGCTTTAACTTCCGGGCGCTGCGTCATGGCAAGCTCAAGCAAATCATTAAAGGATGTAGTCAATTTGGGTTTGGTTAATATGGATGATGACGGTGCTACCGTAAATGCTTGAAAACTTGATAAGCCCAGCAAATTAGCAATATTGGTTTTGGAAATCTCAATGCCGTTGGCGGCTCTGATTTGGGCATCCTGCGCTTCAGCCAACTTCACTTCCAGTGACAATACATCTGATTTAAGGACGGTTCCGGCGTCATACTTTAGTTTGGTTTGATTGAGCTCGCTGGTAATGGCGGAAATGGAATCCTGAGCAACTTTCTGCGCTTCTATGGATGCTAAATAAGCATAATACGAAGCCGTTACCGCTTCAATCAAGGCATTATGGACTGTTGAACGCTCAAACTCAGCCGCGTCTATACCCAGCTCTGCCGCTTTACTGTTTTGATAATCCTGTCCGCCACGAAAGAGAGACAGTTTTCCTATAATTTCAGGCCGAAAATTTTGCCGGTAACCCGGATTATTAATAGTATTGATATTATTGGGTTCGAAAGCCCTTTGCGACACAATCATCGAAAAAACCTGAGCTGGATTGTTAGATGTTTCATAGCCCACTCGGGCAGTTACTTGCGGGTAAAACGCAGAGAGAGCGACACCTAATTGGGCTTGAGCCTGATTAATACGTTCTATGGCAATTTGCAGATCAGGATTATTGGCTGTAGCATAATCAATCGCCTGATCCAGTGTATAAGATTGGCTGATTAATTTTTCCGACACCGCTTTATTGGCAGTATTTTTCACAACCGTTTCAGCGGCGACTGAAAAATTCGCCAACATCAGTACTGGTAATAAACCGAGCGCCAAACTGTTTTTACTTATTTTAAACATAATCTTCACGTAATTGTGTCAGAAATAGACAACAGTCTTCCAACCATTTTATTCACCACGAAGACACGAAGAACACGAAGATTTATAATTATTCAAGCCCTCTTTTTCAAAGAGTTGGACTGAATACTTACGAAGATTTTGCTTTGGTTTTTCTTCGTGAACTTCGTGTCTTCGTAGTGAATGAATATCTTTAAGTTGATGTGTATGGGGTTACGCTATCGCCAACCCAACCTACAACTGTAATCAGAAGGCACAGCCTGGTTTAACACCCAACTTTTTAAGCACTATTGCCATGGGGCAAAACCCCGTAAATGCTGATTGCAATAAATTGGCACCCACAAAAGCGGTAAACCATAACCAGTTTTCTGAATGAAAATGCGCCAGTAACAAACTAATCAGGATAAAACTGCCCGCAACGGCAAATACTATTCTGTCTATACTCATTTTACTGACCTTTTATCCGAACCACGCCCAATAATTTAAGCATTAGCTTTTCATAATAGGGTTCACTGATGCCTTTTCTTACTTTGCGCATAAAGTATTTCTCGAACCCGATTTTAGCCAAATGCACCCATTTACCTTCCGCAGACCAAGTTGTGTTGCGCGGAGGAATTTGCGGCATAGCCAGAAAAGCGACTCCGGAATCACCAAAATCAGCCAGACATAAAGCATTCCACGTAGCAACGTGAGTTGGCTCTTTGCCAGCCAGTTCCTCGGCAATATTATGGGCGGTGGTAGTCACCATCGATTCAATCATGTAACCGGTTTTTGGCACCCCGACCGGTACGGGTGTCTTTTCAATCGGGGGAATAGCAATACAAACACCGACCGAATAAATGTTTTTAAAGGTGGTATTACGCTGATGATCATCCACCAACACAAAGCCGCGTGGATTAACCAGTCCTTCAACATTACGTACGGCATCAACACCGGTAAATGCCGGTAACATCATGGAATGATTAAAAGGCAGCTCATGTTTTTTCTTGTCATTACCGTCCTCGTCAACCTCCGTCACAAACATCATGCCGGGTTCAACCTTGTCTACCTTGGCATTGGTTATCCATTTGATAGACTTTTCACGCAAGGCGCTTTCCATCAGGCCTTTGGAATCGCCAACACCACCCAGGCCTAAATGTCCGATGTACGGTTCCGAGGTAACAAAAGTCATCGGTACTTTATCCCGCACTTTTTTATTACGTAATTCCGTTTCAAGAATCATCAAATATTCATACGCAGGGCCATAACAAGAGGCACCCTGAACCGCACCGATAACAATCGGCCCGGGATTTTCCATAAATTTATCCCAATCTTCGGCAGCTACTGCGGCATGATCCACATGGCAGACGGATGAGGTATACCCATTCGGCCCTAAACCGGGAATTTCATCAAAGGCCAAGCGCGGCCCTGTAGCAATAATCAGAAAGTCGTAGGCAACCTCGGAACCATCAACCAGCTCAACTTTACTGTTAACCGGATCCACTTTTTCTGCCGCTTTTTGAATGAATTCAATGCCTTTCTTTTTCATCACCGGCGCTAACTCAATCTTTAAGTCTTCCGGTGTTCGCCATCGGGGTGGAACCCAAGGATTTGATGGCACAAAATGAAAAGTCGGGCTATCGGAAATCACAATAACATCGTGCTTTTTCCCTACCGTCTCTTTCATTTCATAAGCCATGGGTACACCGCCAATGCCTGCACCTAAAATTACAATACGAGCCATGATACTCTCCTCATTATTAGTATATTGTGGGTCTTGCGTGTTTTCAATTGACTTATAGTCGCTTAAAAATCCGGTTAAAGTGAACCGGTGCAACCACTGAACAACGAAAAAGAAACAATCATTAGCCCATAATTGATCAGACAACAGCACCGAAAAACAAAAAATAATATTAGCGTTAGATAATATTGCTAGACAATAGCATAGTTTAATCTTAGGATACAAGACTAATTATTAAGGGCAACCTCAATCAAAAATGGTTTTCTAATTATAATTTGTCGCTAAAGACAAGATATTTTTTTAGCTTGTATCCTGTCTCGTTTATTTCACTACTGACTACAGAACTACAACCCATAGGTAAATCAATGATTTCAGAAACCGTGGTTAATTTATCCCGCTGGCAATTTGCAGCAACTTCTTTATATCATTTTCTATTTGTTCCATTGACCTTAGGCTTATCGTTTTTACTGGCCATTATGGAATCTACCTACGTTATGACCGGCAAAGAAATTTACAAGGATATGACCCAGTTCTGGGGGAAGTTATTCGGAATAAATTTTGCGCTGGGAGTAACTACCGGCTTGACGATGGAATTTCAATTCGGCATGAACTGGTCTTATTTCTCGCATTATGTCGGTGATATTTTTGGCGCTCCGCTTGCCATTGAAGGCCTGATGGCGTTTTTTCTGGAGTCTACCTTTGTCGGCCTGTTTTTCTTTGGCTGGGATAAATTGGGCAAAGGCCAGCATTTGTTGGTGACCTGGCTGGTGGCTTTAGGAACCAACCTATCCGCGTTATGGATTTTGATTGCTAACGGTTGGATGCAAAATCCGGTCGGTGGAGAATTTAATTATGAAACCATGCGTATGGAACTTTCCAGCTTTGGTTCATTGTTATTTAATCCGGCCGCTCAGGTTAAATTTGTTCATACCGTTGCCGCCGGTTACACCACTGCGTCTGCTTTTGTGCTGGGTATCAGCGCTTATTACATGCTGAAAGGTCGTGATGCCGCTTTTGCACAGCGCTCTTATACCATTGCGGCAGGCTTTGGTCTGGCCGCCATCTTGTCAGTTATTGTGTTGGGTGACGAAAGTGGCTATACCGATGGCGAAGTACAAAAAGCCAAACTCGCTGCGATTGAAGCGGAATGGCACACAGAAGCACCACCAGCCGCCTTTACCGTCATTGGCATTCCTGACCAGGAAACGATGGAAACACGTTATGCCTTAAAAATACCGTGGGTGCTGGGCTTGATTGGTACGCGCTCTATCGATGAACCGATTACCGGATTAACAGAAATTCTGGAAAAAAATCGTTTGCGGGTACGTGAAGGTATAAAAGCTTACACCGCGTTACAAAAATTAAGAACCGGTAACCGGAATGCCAATACTATCGCAGAATTTGACCGCTACAAACATGACTTGGGTTATGGTCTGTTGCTTAAGCGTTATACCGATAAAATTGTTGATGCCACTGATGCCCAGATAGAACTGGCAGCGAAATCGTCACTACCCCGAGTCGTGCCTTTATTCTGGACTTTTCGGATTATGGTCATTTGCGGCTTTATTATGCTGGGGATATTTGTTATGGCCGTCATCGCCAGTTCAATTCGTAAATGCCGGCAGACCTGGTTATTACGTGCCAGTCTTTTGATGATGCCTTTGCCTTGGATTGCCTGTGAAATGGGCTGGTTTGTCGCCGAGTTTGGCCGGCAACCCTGGACCATTGCAGAAATTTTACCGACATTTTTAAGCGCATCCTCCTTAACCGAACTGGATTTATACCTCAGTCTGGCAGGCTATATCAGTTTATATACGGTATTTTTGGTTATCGAAGTATTTTTGATGCTTAAGTTTATTAAGTTAGGGCCCAGCAGCCTGCATAAAGGTCGCTATCATTTTGAAATTGCTTCAGGAGTTACACCATGATTTTTGATTATGAAACCATGCGCTTAATCTGGTGGGCTTTATTAGGCGCTTTATTGATTGGCTTTGCCATTACCGACGGCTTTGACTTGGGCGTCGCTATCTTGTTACCCTTTTTAGGCAAAAATGATAGCGAGCGCCGCGTCATTATTAATGCCATAGGCGCTACTTGGGAAGGTAATCAGGTTTGGTTTGTAACGGCCGGCGGCGCTTTGTTTGCGGCTTGGCCGATGGCTTATTCCGTGGCATTTTCAGGATTTTATTTTGCCTTGCTGTTAACCTTGTTTGCGTTATTTTTAAGGCCGATAGGCTTTGATTATCGCAGTAAATTACCCAGTCAAAAATGGCGCAGTAATTGGGATATTGCCTTGTTTGTCGGTGGCCTTGTGCCTGCATTGATTTTTGGCGTGGCCTTTGGCAATTTATTAAAAGGGGTGCCGTTTTATTTTGACAATGATATGCGTATTTTTTATACCGGTTCATTCTGGGCATTATTAAACCCTTTCTCACTAGCGGCAGGACTGGTTAGCTTATCCATGCTCATTATGCACGGCGCGGTATTTTTACAAATCAAGACGGTGGGCGACATTAATCAGCGATGTAAAACCGTAGTCATTGTTTTTGCATCAATAACACTCATTATTTTTGCTATCGCCGGTGTCTGGGTAGCCAATATTGATGGCTACCAAATCAGCACCGAAGTTTTGCCCAACGCACCCTCTAACCCGCTCGCTAAAATAGTTTATAAAGAACCTGGATTATGGCTGGCTAATTATGCACATTTTCCTGTGCTATGGCTCGTACCCGGATTAGCCTTTATTACTGGTGCGGCAACCATCCTGCTATCAAAGATTGAGCGTCCCGGACTGGCCTTTATCACCAGCTCATTAACCTTGACTACCGTTATTTTAACCGCTGGCGTGTCCCTGTTTCCTTTTTTGATACCGTCAAGTTCGGCCATGAACAGCTCTTTAACCGTGTGGGATGCCAGCTCCAGTCTTGCCACGTTAAAAATTATGTTCTGGGTGACGTTGATTTTTTTACCCATCGTTGTTGCTTACACCACTTGGGCATTTCGTGTGTTGCGCGGCAAAATAACGCTGGAACACATTCATCAGAACGATCACACGGCTTATTAGGAGACTGTTATGTGGTATTTTACCTGGATACTTGGGATATTACTGGCCTGCTCATTAGGCATTATGAACGTGCTTAGACTGGAGGCTCAGGAAACATGGGATAAAGAACATGTTGCTTTAGACCCGTTAACCCGGTTAATGACCAAAGACACCATGCTGGGCCGTTTAAAGGAAAAAGTTGAAAATTCCAAACGCAACGGCTTTCCTTTTTCTGTTCTTTTTATCAGCTTAAAAGATTTCAAAGCTCAAAATAATATAGCGGCTTATGAAATGGATGCGATATTACGTAACGTGGTCGACTGTTTTAAAGAAGACATTAGAGTCGGCGTTGATATTGCGGCAAGAATGGATGAGCAGGATTTTATTATTGCCATGCCCGGATCTCCCTTAAAAAAAGCAGAAGAAATTGCGCTACAGGTTAAAAATGCAATTGCAGAGCATGTAAAAACACCCCAAGGCCTGATTGTTAATGTAACAACCGGCGTTGCGGAATACTCCGCTTTATCTGAACAATTAGCCACTACCGCGCATGAAGTGGATAAATTGATCAGCATTGCAACAGCAAAAAGCGGCTGATAATTGCAGTGTCCATGTAGTCAACACCGCATGAATTAAGGCTCACTCCGCACTCTCGCGGGGTGAGGGCTTCCAAATAAGCGCCCGATTTCAGGTTAAACCAACTGAAGAATTATCGATGCAAAATAAAACCGTTCTTATTCATAAAATTGGCGATATGCTGGTAGACAGCTTTCACTATCTGGCCTTATTTGGCATAGGAGCCACCATAGTCTGGTCAGCTATTCATGATTATATAGAAATGATGAAGACAGGCCATGCAAATCTGGAAGAGATACTCTTATTGTTTATCTATCTTGAATTAGGCGCGATGGTGGGTACTTATTTTAAAACACGTCGACTACCGGTACAGTTTCTAATTTATATCGCCATTACTGCGTTATCACGCCATTTAGTCATTGATGTCCAAAAAGTAGCAGATAGCTTCCACCTTTATTTACTGCTGAGTATCACCGTCGCCATTGCCCTGCTCAGTGTTGCCATATTAATATTGTCTTACACCGCCAAAAATTACGGCTGCCCGGAAGACAATGATATTGGAGACAAAAAATAACAGGCGTTAACCGCTACACCTAAAAACGCCCCTGCTGCTCTTATCGTCAACACACCAAAATCCGCACACATGAATACAAAAATCACTTCAATTTTTACGCAACGACGGCCTTCAGCATCGATGTTTTCCCTACCATAATATCCACCGCTTTCAACAGCCGCTTAAAAACAGATTGTTGAAGATAAGGTATATTATGTTTTTTACACAAAGCCATCACTTGTGGCTGAACTTTTTGATACTGACTTAAGGGCATATCCGGCCACAAATGATGCTCAACTTGATAATTTAACCAGCCATAAAAAAAGTCATTTAAATTAGATCCTGTTGGATAATTCACTGATCCTAAAATTTGCCGCAGATAAAACTCGCCTTTGCCTTTGGCTTTTTCATCAAACATCATCACATCGTCTCCGGCATGATTGGGGATCATCACCAGAAAACTGTGCATATTGGTAAAAATTTCCGCCAAAATTGAATTAATTAATACGCTGATAACAGCAAAACTTCCTAAGGGGGAAAACAGCAAAGGCAACAATACAAAGCGATAAGCCGTGTAAGGCAAAATACTATGCAGCCATAATCCCCGGCCCTGTTCGGTAAATAAACTCCATGCTCCAAGACGGGTCATCACAGGTTCAGGCTCGCCCTGCTGTCTGGCAGAATCTAAACGTAATTCCTTATGGGTTCTTGGCGTGTAATAGACAATCTTCCATATCCCTGAAAAAAGCGCCACAATGACATAACGCTGCCACATCGGCAGGTTTGATTCTCTTAGCCACTGCATATTATGTTGTGCATTATTGGGGTCGTTGTTTTCACCCAAGCTGTAATGATGCAGTTTGTCATGCTCATGATGCCAACCGGTAGGGGTCATCCAGTCCGGCCAATCCAAAAATCGTCGCCAACCTTGTGCAAATTTCTTACTGGTATAATTGGCGCCTACCCCTTTAATTTTATTATAGGCTCTATGACTAATGGGATGCCCGACTTGTGTCCAACGGGTGAAGCTACCTTGACTGATTAACAGCGCAGAAACGGGGTTAGGAAAAATCCAGGCTGTGCCATAGCCGATGAGGGAACAAATTTTCCCCCAGCGTTCCATTCTTGTTAAATGCTTAAAATCTTCAATGCCGATATTGGCTAAAGCTTGTTGGTGAATTTCGCTAATGTCTTTGGCTAATTGCTCGCGATCTACCGACTGATAACTGTCTAAACTCAAAACGTGTGGCCCCTTGTAAGTGCAATGATGGGAAGTTGAAAAACTTCGCTGGTGCGGTAAATATAAAATAATTAAAAATTTATACAGAATAAAGCTTTAACCCTTATTTTTCAAATTATATTATCGCCTCGTCTCTCTATGGCGCTGTTCACGGTTAAAAATTTATACTATTATATTCAACAAGATGCTTTACCGAATCACTAACAAGTAAGGTAACTGGCAACAAATAACATCAGCCAAGTTTCTTAATACTACCGTTTAACTAAGTCGTAGACACCAACTTAAGACATTTCACCACGAAGACACGAAGATTTTTCTTTGGTTTTTCTTCGTGATCTTCGTGTCTTCGTGGTGAATTAAATCTTTAAGTTGATGTGGATGCGCACCACTGATCCCGATTATTGCGTTACTCTTGAGCGTCTCTTTGCAAGGACAAACTAATGCAGTCCTGCGTTTGTTCACTATAAAAATCTGCGCTTATCCATAAATCACCGACAGCGGCCAGCTTGTCATCCAGATAAATCAAAGGGATTGCGTCTCTTTCCCACGGTGGAATACCTGCCTCCTGAAACAGGTTTTTTAGAGAATGATGTCCTTTACGCTTTGGCAAGTTCATTTTTTCTCCTCCACTGCGGGCCTTTACACTAATTATTGCCTTTTGCCACTGCTCGCAACTTATCCCCGTCGATGACGGCACCCAAAACAAACGTTGATGAGTTGATATTCTGAGTGAGGTTTGGTCTGCTGACCAGACACTTTCCCGGACTATTTCAGGTGCGACTGTTTTAAGGCAATACAGCTTATCCCGATAACGACGCACACAATAACCCTGCCCTGATAATACCGGATCAGCATCTTCCCTTGCCGAAATAAC
Source organism: Methylococcaceae bacterium (assembly GCA_037129595.1). Taxonomy (GTDB): domain Bacteria; phylum Pseudomonadota; class Gammaproteobacteria; order Methylococcales; family Methylomonadaceae; genus Methylobacter_C. Next base: position 12,230 of record JBAXUR010000035.1, read on the forward strand.
CTCAGACTGCAAGCGTTCAATAAACGCTTGCGCAGGCATTTTTAAGTTTAGTACCCGAAACCATTCCCTGATGATCAGCGCTTGTTGGATGTGGTTACCTGATTTTAACTGACTGATGCAAAGCGTCTGGTCGGCACGAATAAAAACTCCACGGAATAATGCTTCAGCATGCTCCGAGACCACACGCTGTGCATCGGCACAATGCCGGGCAGAACGCGCTACCGTTTTATCACACGCAGGCCAGCGCTGCTTTAATAAGGGCAATACCGCATTGCGTAGAAAATTGCGATCGTAATCGTTACTGAGATTACTGGGATCATCGACCCAACTTAACGCGTGTATTTTCGCATAATCGTTGATGGCAGTCTTTGAAACGTTTAGCAACGGTCGCAGCATAAGACCCAGGCCAAAAGCCATGCACTCAGGCATTGCCGATAACCCGCGCAAACCACTCCCACGAAATAGTTGCAACAAAACCGTTTCCAATTGATCGTCTCTGTGTTGGGCAACCAACAGCACATCATTAGCGCCAATTAATGTCTTTAATGCTTTGTAACGGGCATTTCTGGCGGCTTCTTCGGGGCTTTCTCCCTGGTTTGCAACGGCATTAACCCGTAGCAGTATAAAATGAACGCCCAAAATTTCTGACATTTTTTTGCAATGTCTTGCCCAGGATTCTGCTTCTACTTGCAAACCATGATGTACATAAACCGCAGTAATTTTGGTCTTAAGGTCTGTTATTGAGGCGCACAAATGCAATAACACATGAGAATCCACACCGCCACTGTAGCCAATGTAAATATGCGTCGGGTTATTACATTGATTTAACGCTGATGTTATAGAATGTGCTGAAAGCAACTCTGTCATGAGTGTTCTTGGTGAGGTGTTGCGCGGTAAATCTTCAGTCCCCCCTTTTTTTAAAGAGGAGGGACTAAACATTTTCGCTGTGTGAGTTAAACAGAATACTTAATAAGCCATAAGAACAGACATTATTACCTTGGCTTTTTTTCGCGTCTTCGTGGCTTCAGGTCTTAAGTTAATGCTAGGAGGCTGTCCGAGAATAGAAAACCTACTGCCGATCATTATTTTTTAAATAAATTTATGATAACAGGCCAGCCGTGCTTTAACCATTGTTCTTTTACAATCAAAACTGCAGGTTTAATCTGACGGGTAAGGGTCTTAAGAACAACCCATATCCGATCGGCGATTGATGCTTCAGGGCTATCTCGCCATTCCAAATAACGTGAACCGAAACCATTAATAAATACCGGTTTAAACAACCACATTTCGAGAATAGAGGTAACCCACATAAACATAAAAGAAATCCCCATACCCATACCGGCAAAAATAACCAGCCAGGCAAACATCGGGTGAATTTTAGTCAGCCACCAAGACATAATATCTGCCACAAGAAACGCATAAGGCATACCGATTGCGATACATTTATATTGCGTTGTTGTCGTTTCTGCAAAACTAAAAATAAGACCGACAAACATGAAAATAAAGCTGATACCGAACAAATGGATATGCGAAATCCGCGTTAAGGATGCAAAGGTAGCTCCGGTATCCTGGGTAGTATAAGGTTTTAATTCCTCAAAACTGGTAAAGCTGGGTATTCCAGACGCTTCTTTGTTATGGCACATCACACAGCGTGTTTCGATTATTTTTTCAATGCCGTTATCTTTATAATCATACTGATCCGCACCATCTCTGACCCACTCCATAATCTTGAAGCGTTCCTGATCGGGTGCATTGGCTTTCATGGCACCGTTAAGCTGAGTTTCGAGTACCGTGCCTGAACGGTTGCCGTAATAACTGTAAACAATATCATCAACCGACAAACCAAATTTGCCGTCCGCCATGCCATGCGTAAACAATATCTGAATTAATGCAAACAGATAGCCTATGCCTACGGTACAAAGATAACCGGTAAACAATACTTTGATAGGCGTATCGTGATCTTTTAAAGGCGTAAATTTTGGAGTCATAATTTCGTATAATTTATGGGTACGCTGGACATGTCATGAATCCATGGATTTAAATAGAGTATCAGCAGAACCCCTGGTGATGAGTCCTAAGTGCTGTCACTGGATAATATTATAACCTGCCTTGGCTTAAGTTCTTATGGTTACTGTTGATAAGTTACGCTCCCCTTTTAGCTTTGATTTATGGCATTTCAATAAGATACTTCTTTCGTTTAAACAGCAATTATCGCACCACTAGCAAAACCGCTTGCTCAAGATAACAACCTAACCCTGTCATTTCCTCAAAAGTGCGTATCCATTGGATGAGTACAACTCTTAAATCATAAGGTAAAAAAAACACTTATCTAATTGAATTAGTTAATTTTTATCGTTAGTTATTTTAGCAAGCTAAAGCAGCATTCAATTTATTAAAAAAAATTCGTATCAATTGATTATTAATTTCAACCATTACATTCAGGAGGAGCGACCGGTATTTAACGATTAAACAGGGTCTATTATGGTGCAATATCAGATCGATTGCACAAAATTGATGTGGGTTTTAAGACTTTTTAAAGCTGTATAAATAGACATCCTTCATAGAAGCCCAAAAGTAGTTGACACTTTTTTATCAAAAAAATGGTAATAATTGCTGTCGGGTTACGCTGTCGCTAACCCGCGAAGGGTGTTGCAAAAAGTGTAAGCCGAGGAATCAAGGATGCCTATAAATACTATAAACAAAAAAAAGCCGATGAAAAACATCGGCTTTTAAATTTAATAGTCGGCTTGGATTACAAACTGTTTACAGCATTCAACTCTTGAAAAGCTTGCTCTAAACGAGCAACCATACCTTCTTCACCAGCTCGTTGCCAAACGCGTGGATCGTAGTATTTTTTGTTAGGTTTATCGTCACCATCCGGGTTACCGATTTGACCTTGTAAATAAGCTTCATTTTTCTTGTAAAAATTCATAATACCTTCCCAAGTTGCCCATTGGGTATCGGTATCAATGTTCATTTTTACAACGCCGTAGCTAATTGATTCTTTGATTTCTGCAGCAGATGAACCTGAACCACCATGAAAAACAAAGTTTAATGTATTTGCAGGTATACCGTATTTTTCAGACACATATTTTTGTGAATTGTCTAAAATGGCCGGTGTTAATTTAACGTTACCTGGCTTATAAACGCCATGTACGTTACCAAATGAAGCTGCAATAGTGAAACGATGACTGATTTTGCTTAATTCTTCATAAGCATAAGCAACATCTTCGGGCTGTGTATAAAGTAATGAATGATCCAGGTTGCTGTTATCAACGCCGTCTTCTTCACCACCGGTAACTCCCAGTTCGATTTCAAGTGTCATGTCCATTTTGGACATACGCGCTAAATAGTGACCACAAATTTCGATATTTTCTTGCAGACTTTCCTCAGACAAATCCAACATGTGCGAGCTAAATAACGGCTTGCCTGTTGCAGCAAAATGTTTCTCGCCAGCATCCAACAATCCATCAATCCAGGGCAATAATTTTTTTGCCGCGTGGTCGGTGTGTAAAATAACCGGTACTCCGTATGCTTCTGCCATAAGGTGTACATGTTGAGCGCCTGAAATAGCACCTAAAACAGCAGTTTCCTGCCCTTCCAATTTAAGGCCTTTACCAGCAACAAATTGAGCGCCACCGTTAGAGAATTGAATCACTACAGGTGATTTTACTTTAGCCGCTGCTTCTAATACCGCATTGATTGAATCGGTATTGATAACGTTAACAGCCGGCATTGCAAATTTGTTTTCTTTGCAAATTGCGAAGATTTTTTGAACATCTTCACCGGTTACAACACCTGGTTTAACTACATCTAAAATTTTTTGTGACATTTATAAATCCTGTTTCAGTCGATTACGTAGACGCTTGTAAAGTCGAAGCCATTCGGATGTCAGTCAAGAAAACAATCCACTTCCGAATGGCCAGGAACTTTTTTAACCTTCGAGGCTAGCCAAACGCGCTGCAAGAAGCTCTTCAAGTGCTTCCAATGCTTTCGCGAAACCACTGATGCCTTCAGCCAGCTTATCGTTAGCCATACGGTTTTCAACGTGCATACGGTCAAAAGTCGCTTTATCTATGGATAATTTTTCAATTGACAATTTAGCGGCGTTTTCTGGATCCAACTTACGTGGCAATTCGCCTTCGGTCGCTTGCAATTCAGCCAATAAAGAAGGAGCGATAGTTAATAAATCGCTACCTGCTAATTCTGTAATTTCACCTACGTTACGGAAGCTTGCGCCCATAACTTCGGTTTTGTAACCAAATTTTTTGTAATAGTTGTAAATTTCAGTCACTGAAACCACACCTGGATCTTCTGCTGGTTCATAAGAATCACGACCGGTATCTTTCTTGTACCAATCAAGAATACGTCCAACAAAAGGAGAGATCAAGGTAATGCCGTTTTCAGCACAAGCAATTGCCTGGTGAAGACCGAACAATAAAGTCAGGTTACAATGAATACCTTCTTTTTCAAGAACCGCAGCTGCTTGAATACCTTCCCAAGTTGCAGCAATTTTAATTAATACGCGGTCACGCGCAACGCCAGCGGCTTCGTATTGCGCAATCAACTCACGACCTTTGGCTATTGTAGCTTCAGTATCAAAAGAAAGACGTGCATCAACTTCTGTTGAAACACGACCTGGAATGATTTCAAGAATCTTAAGACCAAAAGAAACAGCAAGACGATCAAAAGCCAGGGAAACTACTTCTGCCGCTGAAGCCACTTGCCCTAAACTGGCTCTGGCTGCTTTCAAAGTGTCATCAACAATACCTTGGTATTGCGGCATTTGTGCTGCTGCGGTAATTAAAGATGGGTTAGTCGTTGCATCACGAGGTTTGAAAGTTTCAATAGCCTGGATGTCGCCGGTATCCGCAACAACAACAGTGATTTCTTTGAGTTGTTCTAGTAAGTTTTTTCCCATAAGAGGTGCCTTTTATATATAATTAAAAAATTTGAATATTCGCGCGTCAGCATTAAATAGTGCCGCGAATGCATAAATTTAGAAGTTGAAAGAAACATGATCGACCCAAGCAATTTGATCTAAACCTATCCCCATAAAGGGAGAAACAGAACATCAGTCCGCGTTATCAGGAACACGGTAATGAGGTCTGTTTCTCAGAGATTTATCAACCTTGGTGACGCATGTACTTTTCAACACCCGTTTCAGTGACAACGGGTTTTTGTTTTTCAACCAAAGCTTGTCTTACCATATATTTGGCAACCCGACTAATCTGTGGTAGATCAGCCTGATCCTGTAGATACTTGGCAACTCCGGTTGGGCCTACCTGTTGCTTAACCTGCTTAGCGGATAAAGCCGCTAAAGCGGCTTGTTTTGCCAAGTATTTGGCAACCCTGCTAGGTTGTGGCAAACTTTCCTGGCGTTGCAAATACTTGGCAACTCCAGATACCTCTACTTCAGCATACTTCACTTGCGACGCAGACAAAGCAGTTTGTTTTGCCAAATATTTGGCAACTTTGCTGGGTTGTGGCAAACTCGCCTGGTGCTTCAGGTATTTTGCTACACCACTCAGTCCTGGTGCTTCTTTTTTATTTTTTAGATATTTTTCAACGCCGGTTACTTCAAGCTCACCCGATGACTGCTTTTTCTGTTTTTCAGCAATAGATTGTCTAAGCAAATACTTGGACACACCACTGGTCGGAAACTGGTCACGGCTTTCTAGATATCTGGCAACGCCACTGACTAATTTAGCAGACTCCAAACTTACTTGCTCTTGCGCCTTTCTGCCAACTAAATAATCCTGATGATCCAGATACTTCGCAACACCGGTAAGTCCACTCACATCTCTTGAGTAAACAGGATAATCCGTCTTAACTTCTTCAACTTCCTCAATTTTTGGTCGTTTCATGAAAAAAAACAGTCCGGCAACTGCCGGAAAAAACAAACCATTCAAGTTATTCTGGCTCATTGATTACCCCCGGTCGCGCATGTACTTTTCAACTCCAGTTGCTGCTTTCGCTGACGTTGTTTTTTGTGACGCTGCCTGTTTTGCCATGTATTTGGCAACACCGGTTGCTGATGAAGATTTAACACGCGTTTCCAGATACCTTGAAACGCCAGTGCCAGATACTCTATTCAAGTATTTAGCGACACCCGTAGTGAGTGCATAAGATGCTTTAACAGATTGCTGAGTTGATGTTTTTTTCTGTTCAGTAGCCGTGCTGCGTATTTTGAAGAAATAAAATCCAGCCAAGGCAAGAACAATCAAACCAATCAGATAGCTCGTAAAAGATGAATCTTCAGTGCTTTCAGCTTCAGTACCGCTTGCAATTTTATCTGAAGTTGAAACAGCTTCTTTTTTCGATACAGCTGCCTTCACAGATTCAATGTGTTTGTAGTTGGGATCATGATACAAAACTTCTGGTTTGAAGTCGGCAGCAGGATATTTTTCATCATGAACAATTGTAGCTGATTCGCTAGAAGCTACCGCTTTTGCTACTGTAGGCTTAGTTATCGTTGTTTTTGGGCTATTCTTGCCGATATAGTCACTATCTTGGTAAAGCACTTCCGGCTGGAAGTCTGCGGCAGGATATTGTTGATCTGCACCGGCAACGGTACTTGCCAACAGCAATACCGCAAATGCACCACTGGTCAAATTATTCTTTTTCACGTTGTTCACCTAAAAGTCGGAAGAAGTGGATTAAGACCCCGACCTGATAGACTGCTATGCGCATCTAAAGATTGAGGTCTCTCTCCAAATATAATGTGTGTAACTACTCTATATTTCGTTTTAAAATTAAAGTACTGCTTCTACGTTCTTAACTACGTTTTCAACGGTGAAGCCAAACTCTTTGAAAAGCTGACCCGCTGGAGCAGACTCGCCGAAACGGTCGAGGCCTACAATTTTACCGTTGGTTCCTACGTACTTCCACCAGCCATCAGTCACACCGGCTTCTACAGCAACACGTTGAGTCACTGCAGAAGGCAATACTGATTCACGATAAGCTGCATCTTGAGTATCAAAGATGTTTGTGGACGGCATAGAAACAACACGGATTTTCTTACCGGCGGCGTTTAATTGCTCGGCGGCTTTCAGTGCCAGTTCAACTTCCGAACCGGTAGCAATGATGATCGCTTCCGGTTGTCCATCACAGTCACTCAGAATATAGCCTCCGCGAGAAATTGCCTCAATTTGCTCTTGAGTACGTGGTACGTGAGGCAAATTCTGACGAGAAAAAACCAAAATAGAAGGACCATGTTGACGTTCAAACGCCGCTTTCCAAGATACTGTCGTTTCAACGGCATCGCAAGGACGCCAAACTTGAATGTTTGGAATCAAACGCAGTGTTGCGATTTGTTCAACCGGTTGATGAGTCGGACCATCTTCACCCAGACCAATAGAGTCATGAGTATAAACAAAGATGGAGCGAATCTTCATCAAAGAAGCCATACGCAACGCATTACGTGCATATTCCGAGAACATCAGGAAGGTCGCGCCAAATGGAATTAATCCGCCATGCAGTGCGATACCATTCATGATTGCAGACATGCCAAATTCACGTACACCATAATTGATGTAATTAGCATCAGGCTTATCAGCACGCATGGGTCTGTAGCCAGTCCATTCGGTCATGTTGGAACAGCCCAAGTCAGCAGAACCACCAAAAATTTCAGGTAAAATCTTTGCAAAACCTTCAATGGCAGCCAGTGAAGATAGACGTGTAGCAGTTGTCTTTGCTTCAGCATTAACAGCACTTACAAAAGCATCAGCATCAACTTTCCAGTTACTTGGCAAGTCACCAATCATGCGGCGCTGATATTCAGCGGCTAATTCAGGATGAGCAGCTTGATAAGCGGCGAATTTTTCATTCCACTCGCTTTCAGCTTTTGTACCTTTTACTTTAGCATCCCAACCTGCATAAACATCAGCAGGAATTACAAATGCTTCATGATCCCAGCCTAAAGCGGCCTTGGTCAGATTAATTTCGTCCTGTCCTAATGCAGCACCGTGACAAGCATGACTTCCCGCTTTGTTCGGCGAACCAAAACCAATCGTTGTTTTGCAACAAATCATGGTAGGTTTATCGGACATGGCTTTAGCCATTTCGATTGCTTTACTTAGTGCAACATGATCGTGACCATCGACATCAGCGATTACATGCCAGCCATAAGCTTCAAAACGCATTGGCGTATTGTCGGTAAACCAGCCATCAACATGTCCGTCAATGGAAATGCCGTTGTCGTCCCAAAACGCAATTAAATTACCTAATCCCAAGGTTCCAGCCAATGAACAGGCTTCGTGGGAAATACCTTCCATCAAACAACCATCGCCTAAAAAGGTGTAGGTGTGATGGTCTACAATTTTGTGTCCATCTCTGTTGAATTGAGCAGCCAGTGCCTTTTCAGCAATTGCCATGCCCACTGCATTGGTAATACCTTGACCTAAAGGACCGGTCGTTGTTTCTACGCCTGGTGCATAACCATATTCTGGATGACCGGGTGTTTTAGAATGAAGTTGACGAAAGTTCTTCAGTTCTTCGATAGGTAAGTCGTAGCCGGTCAAGTGCAACAATGAATAAATCAACATTGAGCCGTGACCGTTTGAAAGCACGAAACGATCCCGATTTGACCATTGTGGATTGGTCGGATTGTGGCGCATAAAATCGTTCCACAAAACCTCGGCGATATCCGCCATTCCCATTGGGGCTCCTGGATGTCCAGAGTTTGCTTTTTGAACGGCATCCATGCTCAAAGCGCGTATGGCGTTCGCTAATTCTCGGCGCGAAGTCATATTATTCTCCTTTATTATTTTTATAAATTACGTGTAGTGACTTTTATCAGTTGTGCGATTTCGTCACGAAATGTTCTTTTGATGCAAATCAAATAACAATGATAGAACGAGTGGATAACCACTCGTTCTTCTGCCATTATTCTAAGTTAGCGTGCCTTTCTCTCATTATTTCTTCAGGAATTCCTTTTTCATGAATAATATGAGAAATAGTTGCTTCCAAAAATAACAAGGTAGATAGTTCAAACACTGTTCCCATTGGCATGCCCAGAACCTTGCCATACAGTTCATTCTTGCCAATTTGAAATACGCCATCTGCCAAATCGCCAATGGTTGAATCGCTTTTCGCAGAAATCAGTACTATTTTAGCGCCTATTTTTTTTGCATTTTTGGTGAATGCTATTAATTGTTCAGTCTCTCCAGATCCGGAAATAATGATCAACAGGTCACCGCTTTTAATACTTGGCGTCACAATTTCGCCTACGACACTTACATCGTAGCCGCCATGTACCAATCTCATCGCAAAAAAATTGCCAACAAGTTTGGACCGTCCAGCGCCTGCGATAAAAATGCGCTTTGCGTCGTCAAGTAACTGGGTCAACTTTGCATCATACGAATCATCTGTAGCTTCAAGAACACCTGAAATCTTTTCTATGATAAGTTGCTGATGCATAATTAAACCGCGTCAACCAATTCGCGAATTTCACGAGCTGCATCAGCAGGTGATGCAGCGCCATAAATGGCAGCGCCAACTACAACAATGCTTGCACCAGCTCTAACAACGTCTTGCACTGTTGAAGCTTTGATACCGCCCGCTACTGAAATTCTTACAGGTAAGCCCAGTGCTGCGATGTCATTCAAATCAGCAAAAGGTGTATGACCTGCTGCTTGTGCATCAAGACCTGTGTGAATACCCATGATTTGAGCGCCGGCTTCACATGTAGCTTTTGCGCACGCGACTTTGTCTTCAACATTAATCAAGTCGATTTGTGCTTCTGCACCATGTGCATTGGCTGCTTTGATAACGCCTTGGCAAGTTGCCAAGCCTGATACACCAAGAACAGTAACGATATCAGCGCCAGCTGCGTAGAAAGGAGTTGCTTCGTACTCGCCAGCATCCATTGTTTTAAGATCAACTAACAGTAATTTATCTGGGAATCTTTCTCTTAATTCTCTAACCAGATTGATGCCATTGTGTTTGATACAAGGAGTTCCAATTTCAAAAATGTCAACATAAGGTGCTACCAAGGTAGCAAGTCCTACTGTTGCGTCAAAATCCAGTGAATCTAATGCCATTTGAATTAATGCTTTTGCCATGATAAGTGCTCCGAAGGGTTATATTAATAATTATTTTTGGTTACATACTTGTTTTGCGGACATAACTGTAAATTAGAAAGGGTGCTGATGTCAATGGCAAATCATCAATGATCAATATCTTGCGCACCCCCAAGTGTATAAAGTAGACTAAATTAACCTTAAATACAAAGTATCGTTAATGACCTCACTCATCTATCCGTGCTATAAACGACTGCTATCCCGCATTAATTTACCGGTAGATACCTAATAACCGCTTTACTTTATCAAGCAAGTCTCAGGTATTCATTGCCGGTTTTAACAGCACACCCGAACAGACCGCAACCCCTTATAATTTAAACAGATCATAAAAATTTTTAGTCGAAAAATCGGCTATTTTATTGACTGATATGCCTCGTAATTCAGCAATCTGTTCTGCGACATAGCGCACATAAGTTGGATAATTGGTTCTGCCACGAAAAGGTACAGGCGCTAAATAGGGCGAATCTGTTTCTATAAGAAAGCGGTCGGCCGGTATTTTTTTAGCTACCTCTTTTATTACGGTAGCGTTATTGAACGTGACAATGCCGGAAAAGGATATATAAAAATTTAAATCCATTGCTTGTTGGGCAAATTCCCAATCTTCAGTAAAGCAGTGAATAACTCCCCCGACTTCACCTGCACCCTCTTCTTTAAGAATGCGCAAGGTGTCTTTTTTGGCTTCACGGGTATGAATAATTAACGGTTTTTTTAGTGCTTTTGCAGCATTAATATGATTTCTTAAGCGCTGATGCTGCCAACTTAAATCACCTTCACTACGAAAATAATCCAGCCCCGTTTCTCCTATGCCAATCACATTATCGGGCTGCCCTAAAGCAATAAGCTCATCGACACTCGGATCTTTACAATCCTTGACATTAGGGTGCACACCAACAGTCACTGATATTTGTTTAAATCCGGCCACCAATTCAAGCATGTTAGGATAGGATTCCAAATCAATAGCTATACACAACAAGTGCTCAATTTGTTGCACTGCTGTTTCCTGCATAAAACAGGAAAAATTATTTTCGTAGGGAGAAAGATCAATACGATCCAGATGGCAATGTGAGTCAATTAACATGAATGAGAAAGTTACATGGTGTGGGTGGATCGGTCAGACGTTAAAGCGCCTGCCAAATAGGTTTCTATTTTGTTTCGCGCGATGCCGCCGTCCTGATCGCTAAACTGTACGCCAATACCGCTGGACCGATAACTCCCTGCTTGCGGTGGTGTTTTCCAGATTATTTTACCGACAATGGGTAGCCGTTCCGTTTCTTCCATTAAATTTAACAGCAAAAAGACTTCCTGCCCCATTTCATAGTCCCGATTGGTAGGAATAAACAAGCCACCGTTAATGACAAAAGGCATGTAGGAGGCATATAAGGCACTCTTGTCCTTAATTGAAACGGTCAATATACCTTGTCTGGGCGCTGATTCTGACATGATTATTTACTCGGGTTAAGTTCAAACCATTTTATTAAAATCTCTTCGAATAGAGTCTGTTTATTTATTTGGGTATTAAGTCGTTGCCGATTCACCAGCATTAAATCATACAATTTGTAGAGCTCTTTTAATTCCAATTGCGAAGACAACTCTTGCAATGATTCTATCAAATCCGGATTATATAACCAGTCAGATTTTATTGGGTAACGGCATTTAATCATGTCCATAATCCAGGACGTTATCCAGAATATTAAAGATGATTCAGGTAGTTTATACCAGCCTTCGGCAATAGCGACTGGATGCCTGCGCTGTTTTGCTATATCCACCCACGCATTGAAACAGTCATTACGAAGCGCCAAGGTGCCATCCATTGCATAATCCAGTGCCAGTAACGGCGAACCTTGCGCCAAACCATGCAAGGTCATGGCGTTATCCTTTGATATTTCTGTATTCTGCTGTTCTAACCAAGTAACGACCGCTGCTTTATCCGGCTTGGCAACAGCAAGTTTCTGGCAGCGACTCATAATAGTCGCAGGTAAGTACGCCGGCTTATCAGTAACCAAAAGTATAACGGTGCGTTCTGTTGGTTCTTCCAGGCATTTTAAAAAAGCATTAGCGGCGGCCTTGTTCATAAGATCAGCAGGACTGACAATGACAACGCGCCAGGACTCAAACTGGGGCTTTAGGGTCAACCTGGTTACCAGACTCCGAATTTGTCCAATAGTAATGGTTTTTCCGGGCTCTTCGGGGCTTATCTCGATAAAATCAGGATGTGTTTGGGCATTAAGCAGCAAACAACGATCACAATGGCCACAACGTAAACCGTTATCTTGCGGCTTGACGCAAAGCAGGGAAAAAGCAAATTGTTGGGCTAAATGCTGCTTGCCCAAACCTTTATTGCCGCTTATTAGTAAAGCTTGGGGGACGCGATTTTGCGCTCTATATTCGCACAGGTGAGTCCAATTTGGTTGCTGCCAAGGCAATACACTCATCTTAAAAAGGTACCAATAACATCAATCAGCGCCCTTTGTACATCAGCTAACGGCTGACTAGCCTTAATCAACTTAATACGCTCAGGATGTAGTTCAGCTTGCAATAAATAAGCACGCCGGACCTGTTCAAAAAAACTGGTTTTTTCTGATTCAAAGCGATCAAACGCGCCTCTTTCCCTGGCACGCTCAATACCTATTTCAACAGGCGCATCCAGCAAAACTGTTAAATCGGGTCTTAGATTACCTTGCACTAAATTTTCCAGCCACTCTATCGTGCTAACGCGCATATTTCTGCCGCCGCCTTGATAAGCGTAAGTGGCATCAGTAAAACGATCACAAAGCACCCACATCCCTTTTGCTAAAGCGGGCTCAATCACATGCTTGATATGCTGAGCGCGGGCTGCAAAAATCATTAATAATTCGGCATGTTCAGAAACGGCCTCACTGTCTTTATCCAGCAACAAATGACGAATTTTTTCAGCTAGCACAGTCCCGCCCGGCTCTCGGGTAACAACAACAGGAATAGCATGCTGCTGTAAATAATCCTTTATAAATATTAAGTTAGTGGTTTTACCGACCCCTTCCCCGCCTTCCAATGTTATAAATTTACCTCGGGTCATTTTTCTTCCTTTGAAAGTTGTCAACTGCCAGATTATGATCTTTTAAGGTAGCAGAAAACTGATGGGTACCGTCACCACGCGCTACAAAATAAAGGCTATTACTATTATGAGGATGCAGAACTGCATAAATAGCATCACGTCCCGGCATGGCAATCGGTGTTGGCGGCAAGCCTTTTATTACATAAGTATTGTAAGGTGTCGCGGCTTTTAAATCTTTATAAGCAATATCGCCCTGATAGCTATCACCCATACCATAAATAACCGTAGGGTCGGTTTGAAGCAACATGCTCGTTTGTAGTCTGCGTATAAATACGCCGGCTATCAGTGGCCTCTCTGTAATGACGGCGGTTTCTTTCTCCACAATTGAAGCAAGAATCAACGCTTCATAAGGCGTTGTGAAAGGCAACGCTTCGGCTTTGTCTTGCCACTCCTGCTTTAATACTAACTGCATTTTATCGTAGGCTCTTTTTAATAAAGCAACATCCGTGGTGTGCTTTTCAAAAAAATATGTGTCAGGAAAAAACAAGCCTTCCGGGTGCTTTACATCTGCACCCAACTGAACCATTAACGCGTTATAATCAAATTGTTGCACGGCATGTTCAAGATTTGGGTTATTCTTAATCTCCAACAATATTTCTTTAAAACCCCAGCCTTCCGGAAAAGTAATGGAATACTGTTTGGTTTTTCCTTGCACAAACACAGCTAATATTTCAGGCAGGGTTAAACCGGTGGCTAACTCGTATTCTCCGGTTTTAAGTTTTTTGACCGCTCCTTCGGAAACAGCAAACACTTTAAACCAGAGCGGTTTGACGTCTACGTTTTGGGCTAATAGCTTATCGGCAATCTGATTAAACGAATCACCTTTATTGATTTCTATAACAACGGACTTACCCACCACTGCCGGCGTAATTAAAGCACTTTTGAAGTCTCGCCACGCCCAACCACTGACGATAATTAACGTAAGCAATACACCAGCAATAATTTTAAAAGCCACCGCTGGTTGCCTCATGTTGAAAGTGAGCGAGACTGATTTGTAATTGGCGCGTTATTTCGCCTACCGGAAAGCAGGTCTTTGCGATTTGTCTGACCGGCCAAATACCTACAATCGAATTACAGACAAAGACCTCATCGGCCGATAATAGCTCGTCTTGGGTAAATGCATACTCTAACGCAGGAACACCCTGAATAGAAGATATCTCCATTAATATACCGCGAATAATCCCCGCAACACCGGCAAATATTAATCCTGAAGTATAAAGAATGTGATTTTTAACATAAAAAAGATTGGTCATTGTTCCCTCAATAACATGCCCGTTAATATCCAGCATAATACCTTCCTGAATTGCGGGATCAGTCCATTCCGCCCTCGCCAGTATTTGTTCAAGCCTGTTCAGATGCTTAATACCTGCCAATGCCGGATTTAATCCCAAACGGGTATCGCAAAAACGGGCGACTATCCCCTGCTCTTTATAGCTGCCTGGATAATCAGGAAATGGATGTAAACTTAATACGCGGGTAGTTTGAATCACGTCAGGTTGACGATAACCTCGCCCGCCAGAACCGCGAGTGAGTATCAACTTAAGGACGGCATTACTTGAATGTTCGGAAAGTTTTTGAGCCTCAAAGGCAAGCAGCTCAGCACCCGGAAAAGGGATATAAAGCCGCCGGCAACCTGCATTTAATCGATCGATATGACGATCAAAAAAAACAGGCTGTCCGTTGATAACGGCTATCGTTTCAAATAATCCATCACCGTATTGAAAACCCCTGTCGGATATTTCAATATGCTCCCTGCATTCACCATTAACCAGTATCATTCGTAGAGACGCAAAAGATGCGCCTTTACCCTACTCGTAACGCTTAAAAACCAGAGAACCATTAGTGCCGCCAAAACCAAATGAATTGGACATGGCCACATCGATTTTCATATTTCTTGCCGTGTTCGGGACAAAATCAAGATCACACTCAGGGTCTTGATTTTCGAGATTGATGGTTGCCGGTGCAATTTGATCTTTAATGCTTAATGCAGTAATCACGGCTTCAATACCTCCGGCAGCACCTAACATGTGACCCAGCATGGATTTTGTAGAACTGATTGCTACGTTATAGGCATGATCGCCCAATGCCGCTTTCATCGCATGGGTTTCACCTAAATCACCGGCCGGCGTTGAGGTGCCATGCGCATTAATGTAGTCAACACTGTCAGCATTTAAACCGGCATCACGCAAAGCATTCTTCATGCACCGCGCTGCACCTTCACCACCCGCTGAAGGTGTCGTCATATGATAGGCGTCAGCACTCATACCATAGCCGACTAATTCGGCATAAATTTTTGCGCCTCGAGCTTTGGCATGCTCCAGCTCTTCAAGAACGACAACTCCTGCGCCATCGCTTAGTACAAAACCATCACGATCCCGATCCCAGGGACGACTGGCAGCCTGAGGATCATCATTACGACGGGATAAGGCCTTGGCTGAAGCAAAGCCACCCATTGCCGTCGGCGATGTTGTACAGCGCTCTGCACCACCGGCAATCATCACGTCGGCATCGCCATATATTATCTTGCGGGCAGCATCGCCAATATTGTGCGTACCGGCTGCACAGGCAGTAACAATTGCAAAATTAGGGCCTTTTAATCCGTATTTGATTGAAAGGTTGCCTGAAATCATATTGATAATGTTACCTGGAACAAAGAATGGGGAAATGCGACGAG
>JBAXUR010000036.1:0-27975 GCA_037129595.1 Methylococcaceae bacterium
TTGATCCTGATGTGCTTTTTACGCTATTGACGGCAGAGCTTGCCGGACAAAGGGGACAATACGATATTGCCTTGGAAGGTTATATGGAAGCTGCCAAGCGAGTGCATGACCCAAGATTTGCCGAAAGAGCTGCAATGATTGCCATGTACATGAAAAACAGTAACAAAACCAGCGAGGCAGTGGCGTTATGGTTGCATCAAGATCCCCAAAACCAGACGGCAAGAAAAATTGCTGCCTTATTGGCATTAAGGGCTGGCGATAAGAAGGCCGCTGCCGAGCATTTAAATGTGTTGCTGGCGGTGGACCCGGCCGGTTTTGAAGGTGCGTTGCTCGAGTTGGCCGGTGTGCTACAAAAGGAAGGCAAGATAAATGCTGTTTATGAGGCGCTGGATGCTTTGTCATTACAGCATCCAGATCAGGCGGATGTTTATTATATTCAGTCCTTGTTGGCTATGCAGAAAAAAGATAAAAGTCTGGCTGAAGCAAAAATACAACAAGCTTTGAAGTTGCGGCCAGACTGGGATAGCGCATTGATTTTTCAAGCCCAGATCGCCGTATTTTCAGGTGACTTAAACAAGGCCAAAGAGCTGTTAAAAGATGCGACTGTTAAGTATCCTGATAATAGCAAAATTAACAAGATGTACGCGCAGGTGTTAATTAAAGCGGAAAACTATACAGAAGCCATTGAAGTTTATCAGAAAATTATATCAGCTGATTCCAAGGATTTGGAAAGTCAGTTTGCAGTAGGCTTGGTGTATTTGCAATTGGATCAGGATCAGCGGGCTGAAGACATCTTTAAAAAGCTGTTGGAGCAGCCTGAGTGGCAGTATCAGTCTCGTTTTTATTTGGGAAAGATAGAAGAAAAGCAGGGGCATGCAAAAAAGGCACTGGCCTGGTTCGACAAGGTAACGGAGGGGCCGTTTGTTTTCGATGCATCGATTTCAGCAATTGCATTGCTTCAGAAAGATAAGCAATACGATGATGCCAGTGCACGATTAAGTCTTTTGCAGGCGAAGTTTCCAAAACAAAAGTTACGATTAATTTTGGTGCAAGCCGAATTATACAGTCAGCAAAAGCACTATGAGAAATCATTTGATTTATTGACCAAGGCGCTGGTTGATTTCCCTGATCAAAAAGAGTTGTTATATACCCGCGCATTGATGGCGGAGCGCGTCAATAAGCCAGAGATAGTGGAGGCAGATCTAAAGAAAATATTGGTCGTTGAGCCGAATAATGTCGAGGCCTTAAATGCCTTGGGATATACCTTACTTAGCAAGTCCAGTCGCTATGCGGACGCAGAGAAATATCTCCAGAAAGCACTTAACCTTGAGCCGGATGAGGCGGTCATTATTGATAGTTATGGTTGGTTACAGTTTAAGTTGGGGAATGCTGAAAGAGCGTTGGATTATTTGCAGCAAGCTTATGAAAAGCAGCAAGAAAATGAAATCGCGGCTCATCTTGCAGAGGTTTTGTGGGTTTTGGGTAGAAAAGATGAGGCAAGAAAATTATTTAATAAAGTGTTTAAGGAGTCACCAGATGATGAATATTTGCGGGATTTTCAAAGAAGAATATTGAAGGGTGCGCAATAAGCAATGTTAAGTAGTCAAGCAAAGTGGCTGGGTTGTTGGTTTATTATATTAATGCTGCCTGCCTGTACTACGGCTCCAGTAGTTCCGGAAGCTCGTTATGTAAAGATGGCAAGAGAGCATCTTTACAAGCTGGAGCGCTGGACATTTGAAGGGAGGTTGGCGCTAACCGGAAAAAATGATAATTGGCAGGCCGCTATAAATTGGGTGCATGAGTCTGATAATGAGGAAATAAAGCTATCCGGGCCATTAGGGCAGGGTGCAACGGTTATTAAGTTAAACGGTGATTTAGTCACTATAGATCGTGGGGATGGGCATGCGCAATCTTCAACACAGCCAGAAGCATTTATAAATCAACAATTGGGTATGTTTGTGCCGGTACGCTCCCTGCGTTATTGGGTGGTAGGTTTGCCGGAGCCAACCAGTGCCTTTGTAGCGACTGCTGATGGTTTTATACAGGCTGGATGGCTTGTTGAATACAAACAAATGCAGCCTGTTAACGATCAGTTAATGCCGCGTAAAATCTCAGTCAGCAATGAACAAGTCAAATTAAAATTAGTAATAGATCAGTGGGTTTTGAATGTTGCAAAAGCAAAATAACCAGTCTGCATGGGCTGAAAATTGGCCGGCACCGGCTAAATTAAATTTAATGTTACGGATTATCGGGCAACGGCCGGATGGTTATCATTTATTGCAAACTGTGTTTCAATTTATAGATTTGTGTGACTGGATTATCTTTCATCCAGTTGATGGGGGGAGGGTAAGCCTGCAAAAAACGATCCCAGGTGTCCCAGAGGCGGATGATTTAACAGTTAGAGCTGCAAATCTGTTAAAGGCAGAAACAGGATGTCAGTTGGGCGTGCGCATCGAGGTCGAAAAAAACCTGCCCATGGGGGGCGGTCTTGGCGGTGGTAGTTCTGATGCAGCAACTACTTTGGTCGTATTAAATAAATTGTGGAATTTACATTTATCAGTAGAAAAGTTGATGGAGCTTGGTTTAACATTGGGTGCAGATGTGCCGGTTTTTGTCTATGGTTATTCATCGTGGGCAGAAGGTGTTGGTGAGAAATTAGAGGTAATAAGTGTTCCCGAGCAATGGGTTGTCGTTATTAAGCCTGAGTGTCATGTAAATACAAAAGAAATATTTTCATCTAAAAGTTTGACACGGAATAGTAAATCAATCAAAATAGCCGACTTTATAGCAGGCCAACACCAAAACGATTGTGTTGAAGTGGTTTGTCAGCGATACCCATCTGTAAAAGATGCTTTGGTTGCCTTGTCTGAGTTTTCAGAGGCAAGATTAACCGGAACAGGGGCTTGTGTTTTCGCACAGTTTGATTCAAAAGAAACTGCAGTTAATGCCTATCAGTCACTTAAAATTAATAAGTGGCAGGTTTATTTAGCTAAGGGTTTGAATGAGTCGCCTTTGTTTTCAAAGTTAAAGATGGGTAAATATATATCATAATTATTGGGTCGTCGCCAAGCGGTAAGGCACGGGGTTTTGATCTCCGCATACCAAGGTTCGAATCCTTGCGACCCAGCCATTTTTATTCATTAAGTTAAAATTCGTGTGGGAGTGCTTGAATGAATGACACCTCAATGATGGTGTTTTCTGGAAACGCTAACCTGGCTTTGTCTGACGGTATAGTTAAGAAGCTAAATATGCGCCTGGGAATGGCGACTGTCGGTAGATTTAGTGATGGAGAAATTGCGGTAGAAATTGAAGAAAATGTCCGTGGTAAGGATGTATTTATAATTCAACCGACCTGTTCCCCTACTAATGAAAACTTAATGGAATTATTGGTGATGACTGACGCTCTTAAGCGTGCGTCGGCATCACGAATCACTGCGGTATTGCCTTATTATGGCTATGCAAGGCAAGATAGACGATCGCGATCGGCAAGGGTGCCAATTAGTGCCAAACTGGTTGCTAAAATGATTGAGCAGGCAGGCGCAAATCGTCTTTTGACGGTTGATCTTCATGCCGACCAGATTCAAGGTTTTTTTGATATACCGGTAGACAATGTATATTCATCTCCCATTCTATTGGGGGATGTGTGGCGTCAACAATATAAAGATCTGATTGTTGTTTCGCCGGACGTTGGTGGTGTGGTCAGGGCGCGTGCGCTTGCCAAGCGACTTGATGATGCTGATCTGGCAATTATAGACAAGCGAAGGCCAAAAGCTAACGTTTCAGAAATAATGCATATCATAGGCGATGTTGAAGGGCGTACCTGTGTGTTGATTGATGATTTGGTTGATACTGCCGGGACTTTATGTCATGCCGCTGCTGCACTTAAAAAACACGGCGCAATAAAAGTGGTTGCTTATTGTACTCATGCAGTATTGTCAGGCGCTGCCATGAAGAACTTGAATAACTCCGAACTTGATGAGTTGGTTGTTACGGATACCATACCGTTGAGTCAAGATGCAGTAGATTCAGAAAAAATAAGACAGCTTAGTGTTGCAGAAATGCTGGCTGAGACAATAAGACGTATTGCAGTGGGTGAGTCAGTTAGTTCACTTTACGTAGATTAATAATGCGTAAGTTAATAGTCGATTGATAGAATTTAATATAAGTGCTCTCAGAGCACGGAATTCAGAAAAATGGTGAGGAAAAATGTCAAAAGTATTTGAATTTGTTGCCGAAAGTCGTGGGCAATCAGGTAAGAGCGCAGCAAGACGAGCGCGTCGTCAAGGTAATGTGCCTGCGGTTATATACGGTGGCTCAAATGAGCCTCAAATGTTGGTGTTAAATCATAATGAAGTCATTAAGCATCTCGAGCATGAAGCGGTTTATTCTCATGTGCTTGATGTCACTGTTGATGGAAAAACTGAGCAAGCGATTCTGAAAGGTGTGCAGCGCCACCCTGCAAGAGTTCAGATTCTACATTTGGATTTTTTCCGGGTTAATATGTCTGAAATAGTAAAGGTGCATGTGCCGTTGCATTTTATCAATGAGCATACCTCGGTCGGTGGTAAAAAAGGCGGCATAGCAACTCATTCCCTAATTGATGTAGAAGTTTCCTGCTTGCCATCAGTATTACCTGAATTTATTGAGGTTGATCTGTCGAGTCTGGATGTTGGTGGGACCATTCATCTTTCAGATATCATATTGCCGGCAGGTATTGAAATTGTTGTTTTGGCTCAAGGTCCAGAGCATGATTTGCCTGTAGTCTCTATGATGGCTTCAAAAGCCAGTAAAGAAGATAGTGCTGCTGTCTAAGTCATCATTTATAGATTGAAGATGATTAAGCTAATCGTTGGCTTGGGTAATCCAGGTCAGCAGTACGAAAAAACCCGGCATAACGCCGGGTTTTTGTTTTTAGACGCTCTGGCGCAAGAGTTGGGGTGTGCTTGGTCTAATCAGGTCAGGTTTCAAGGGTTGTTTGCAGAAGTCAGCATTGCAGGCAGTAAACTCATGCTGATAAAGCCTGATACTTTTATGAATAGAAGTGGCCAGTCTGTAGGAAAAGTCGCGCGGTATTACAAATTGCTTCCCGAAGAAATTCTCGTTGTTCATGATGAGCTGGATTTTAATCCGGGTGTTGTAAAGCTCAAAAAAGACGGCGGTCATGCCGGACATAACGGCTTAAGAGATATTATTGCGCATTTGGGCTCAAAAGAATTTTATCGACTAAGGCTGGGTATTGGTCGTCCTCCAGCTGGAAAAGTCGTTGCAGATTTTGTGTTGTCCTCACCGTCCAAGCCGGAATTAGAAATGTTGTTTAACGCTTTCGATTTTAGCAGGAGTTTTGTGGGGCAAATGGTTGCTGGTGATATGGCCGCTGCAATGAATAAATTAAATTCTTAGTTGCTCCAGAATCAAGCGCCCTTCATAGGGGTCACAAAAACAGTTGGCGCTTTATTTTTTTCACAAAAATGATAAAATTCATGTTGAATTGTCAGGTTTCGCTGTTGCTAGTTCGATTTACGGGAACTGTATTGTAAGAAGTGTAAGTTGAAATGAAGTGCATTAAATGTTGGCGTATTAGACGTTTATCGGTGAATTAATCTAGTTTGTTGGCCTGTCAGTGCGGTGGTATGCATGCCTTAAAAGCGGTGTTCGTTGGTTTTCGTGGCTTGTCTCGAAGGTGCTAGTGATTATTGACAATGATTTCATATCCTGTGTTATTTAATCAAGGGCATTGATTTTTAGGGTTTTTATTTATCTTTTAGGTTGTGTGTATTTACTGTGATGGTATTGAAAATAAAAAGTTGAGTCTTTTTTTGTGAAGTTAAGTAAATAATTCGTTGACAGGCATCTCCTCATGCAAGATAATAGTCAGCTTACCCGATATAGGAGGGGTTCCCGAGCGGCCAAAGGGATCAGACTGTAAATCTGCCGGCTCTGCCTTCGGAGGTTCGAATCCTCCCCCCTCCACCATCATCTTGAATTTAAAAAATCTGCGGGTGTAGTTCAATGGTAGAACTCCAGCCTTCCAAGCTGATCACGTGGGTTCGATTCCCATCACCCGCTCCAAATTTCTGAGATTAAGCTCATATAGCTCAGTTGGTAGAGCACTTCCTTGGTAAGGAAGAGGTCACCGGTTCAAATCCGGTTATGAGCTCCAAGTTTTATTGCGATTGTTATTAGGTGTGTGAATCATGGCCAAAGAAAAATTTTCACGTAGTAAGCCTCACGTAAACGTAGGCACAATCGGTCACGTTGACCACGGTAAAACAACACTAACTGCTGCATTAACAACAGTCATGGCAAAATTGCACGGTGGTGCAGTTAAAGCTTTTGATCAAATTGATAATGCACCTGAAGAGCGGGCTCGCGGAATCACAATTGCTACGTCACACGTAGAATATGAATCTGCAAATCGTCACTATGCTCACGTTGACTGTCCAGGCCATGCTGATTATGTAAAAAACATGATCACGGGTGCTGCACAAATGGATGGCGCAATACTTGTCTGTTCAGCTGCTGACGGCCCAATGCCACAAACCAGAGAGCATATTCTGTTATCAAGACAGGTTGGTGTTCCTTATGTGGTTGTGTTCCTGAATAAAGCTGATATGGTTGACGATGAAGAGTTGATCGAATTGGTAGAGATGGAGCTCAGAGAATTACTGGACATGTATGAATTTCCAGGTGATGACACACCGATCATTAGAGGTTCTGCCTTACTGGCATTGCAAGGCGATGAAAGCGAAATCGGCATGCCTTCAGTTATTAAATTGGTAGAGGCCCTAGATAGCTACATTCCATTGCCGGAAAGAGCCGTTGATGGTGCATTCTTGATGCCTATTGAGGATGTGTTCTCAATTTCAGGTCGTGGAACCGTAGTTACTGGACGTATTGAGCGTGGCATTATCAAGGTCGGACAGGAAGTTGAGGTTGTTGGTATCAGGCCAACAGTGACAACAACTGTAACCGGCGTTGAAATGTTCCGTAAATTGCTGGATCAAGGTGAAGCTGGCGATAACGTTGGTTTGCTGTTGAGAGGCACAAAAAGAGACGACGTAGAGCGTGGTCAAGTTTTGGCGCACAAAGGCACCATTAAACCGCATGCTTTCTTTAACGCTGAAATATATATATTATCAAAAGAAGAAGGTGGTCGTCATACTCCATTCTTTAACGGTTATCGTCCACAATTCTATTTTAGAACAACTGACGTGACCGGAGCAGTTGATCTGCCTGAAGGCGTAGAAATGGTAATGCCTGGTGATAATATATCGGTAAAAGTTAAATTGATATCGCCTATCGCTATGGAAGATGGTTTACGTTTCGCAATTCGTGAAGGTGGTCGTACAGTCGGTGCAGGTGTTGTTGCATCAATACTTGAATAATGATTTGGATTAGTATAATATAGCAAGTTCTGTAAAGTTTGTCTGAATAGGTCAGTAGTTCAATTGGTAGAATGGCGGTCTCCAAAACCGCTGGTTGGGGGTTCGAGCCCCTCCTGGCCTGCCAGTCAGATTAAACAAATCAATATTATCTATTATAATAATAAATAACACATGAATACTCAAGCAGAGCCAGTAACGTCAGTTACTGATATTGTCAAGCAGGTTTTTTCTGTCATCCTAGTAGTTGCTGGTGTAGCCGCATTCTACTATTTCTCAGCGGATCACTCTTATTTTAAAGAAGTTAGGCTTTTGTATCGAGTCCTCGGATTGGTTGTTGTCATGTTGATGGTAATGGGCATGGTGTTAACAACCGGTTTAGGCCGCACTGTTTGGAGTTTCGCGTTAGAATCCCGTCAAGAAGTCAGAAAAGTCGTATGGCCTACTCGTGATGAGACAGTTCGTACCACGTTGCTGGTTTTTGCAATGGTTTTCATCGTGGGTTTGATTCTGTGGTTGTTGGATATGTTCCTGTTTTGGGGTGTTCGCTATTTGACTGGACAGGGCGGGTAAAGGAATGTCGTTACGCTGGTATGTTGTTCACGCCTATTCAAACTTTGAAAACAAAGTTAAGCAAGCGTTAGAAGAAAGAATTGAGAGGGAAGGTCTTCAGCAGTATTTTGGAAAGATTCTTGTTCCTACAGAAGAAATTGTTGAGATGCGTATGGGTCAACAGCGCAAAAGTGAAAGAAAATTTTTTCCTGGTTATGTGCTTGTGCAAATGGAATTGACTGACGAGACATGGCATTTAGTTAAGGATGTGCCTAGAGTTTTGGGCTTTATAGGTGGTACTTCAGATCGACCAGCCCCTATTTCTGAAAAAGAAGCGATGTCTATTCTTAATAGAGTTGAAGATGGCGTTAATAAGCCTCGTCCTAAAACTTTATTTGAAGCTGGAGAGGTCATTAGAGTCATTGACGGCCCATTTAAAGATTTTAATGGTGTAGTCGAAGAAGTTAATTACGAGAAAAGCAAATTAAAAATATCAGTGCTCATTTTTGGCCGGTCAACATCTGTTGAGTTAGGTTTTGGGCAAGTTGAAAAAGGCTGATAGCAAAAACGTAAACTTGGCGTTTCTGTTGTTGTACTGGATCTCTACCTTAAATAAGGTAGGGATTTTTGTGTCTAGGGGGAGCTGAAAAGCGTTTGTACCCATATTGGAGTAAGAAATGGCAAAAAAAATAACAGCATACATCAAACTGCAAGTCAAAGCAGGTGAAGCAAATCCTAGTCCACCCGTAGGTCCCGCACTGGGGCAGCGTGGCGTTAACATTATGGAGTTTTGTAAGGCATTTAATGCAAAAACACAAGACGTAGAAAAGGGCTTGCCTTTACCTGTAGTTATTACTGTTTATAGTGATCGTAGCTTTACTTTTATCACTAAAACACCTCCGGCTTCAATTCTTTTGAAGAAAGCAACCGGTATAAAAAGTGGAAGTAGTAATCCAAATACAAAAAAAGTCGGCACAGTGACCTTGGCACAATTAGAAGAAATTGCTAAAACAAAAATGGAAGATTTGAATGCGGCAAATCTTGAGGCAGCTATAAAAACGATTGCAGGCAGTGCGCGTAGCATGGGCCTGAATGTGGAGGGATTGTAATGGCTAAGTTATCAAAAAAAGCAAAATTAGTTAAAAGCAAAGTTGATAGAACCAAGCAATATTCAGTGATTGAAGCAGTAAACATATTAAAAGAACTGGGTACGGCAAAATTTAACGAAGCTATAGATGTTAGTGTTAATTTGGGTGTTGATCCACGTAAATCAGATCAAAACGTACGCGGCGCGACTGTATTACCTAATGGTACCGGTAAAACAGTTCGGGTAGCTGTGTTTACTCAAGGCCCTAATGCAGATGCAGCAAAAGCAGCGGGTGCTGATATTGTAGGCATGGAAGATCTGGCTGAGCTTGTTAAAAAAGGCGAGATGAATTTTGATGTCGTTATAGCGTCACCTGATGCAATGAGAGTTGTCGGGCAGTTAGGTCAGATTTTAGGCCCAAGAGGCTTAATGCCAAACCCTAAAGTTGGTACTGTAACTGCTGATGTTGCAACAGCTGTAAAAAATGCCAAGTCCGGACAAGTGCGTTATCGTACTGATAAAGGCGGCATTATTCACTGTACATTAGGAAAGGTCACTTTTGAAGCGGCTGATATACAGGGGAATTTAGAGGCATTGCTTTCTGATTTACGTAAAGCAAAACCAACTGCTGCGAAAGGCATTTATATTAAAAAAATAACCTTATCATCAACGATGGGTCCAGGTCTGTGGCTTGATGCAAGCAGCATTGCAAGCTAAAAAGATATAAAAACTTTGGGTTGCCGTTTAATTCGGTAACCGTCAAAGACCGCAGGGGTTGAAAAACTTAATACCAGCATGATTGAAAAATTATGTTTCCTGCGCAGATGGTAGTGGAACCTAAAACAGGGGAAAAATACCGTAAGGGGCATTCGAAAGAATGTGTTTTATTAATTCTGGAAAAATATTCCAGAAAATACCGGAGCTAAGCTGTGGCACTAAATTTAGACGGCAAAAAAGCTGTCGTAGAAGAAGTAGCTCAATTCGCTGCAAATGCGCATTCTGCTGTTGCGGCAGAATACCGTGGATTAACCGTCACGGAATTGACCGAGCTGCGAAAAACGGCGAGAGAAACTGGCGTTTATTTGCGTGTGGTCAAGAATACATTGGCAAAGCGGGCTGTAGCGGGAACAGAATTTGAATGCATGCAAGACGGGCTAACAGGTCCATTATTGATTGCATTTTCTATGGAAGATCCTGGATCTGCAGGGCGTTTAATCAGTAATTTTGCTAAAACGCATGACAAATTAATCACAAAGATTGTTGCTATTGGTGGACAGGCATTTGATGGGTCTGAGCTTGCGCGATTGGCGAGTTTGCCTACTCGCGATCAAGGTATCAGTATGTTAATGTCTGTAATGAAAGCACCGGTCGAGAAATTTGTGCGTACTTTAGCAGCTGTCAAAGAACAGATGCAAGAAGCCGCATAAACACAATTATCCAGTTTAAAACCAAATTTTTTTAGAGGAATACACAATGGCGATCTCACAAGCCGATATCTTGGAAGCAGTCTCAAACATGACTGTTATGGAAATCGTTGATTTAATTTCAGCGATGGAAGAAAAATTCGGCGTATCTGCAGCTGCTGCAGTAGCTGCTGCTCCATCTGCTGCTGCTGCAGTTGTTGAAGAGCAAACAGAGTTTGATGTTATTTTAACATCATTCGGCGAAAATAAAGTTTCAGTAATTAAAACAGTTCGTGGCATCACCGGTTTAGGATTAAAAGAAGCCAAAGATGCTGTTGAAGGTGTGCCAACAGTACTGAAAGAAGGTATCCCTAAAGCAGAAGCTGAAGATATTAAAAAGCAGCTTACTGAAGCTGGCGCTACTGTCGAAATTAAATAAAATAATTTTGGCCAAATTGAAGGGACGCAATTATTGCGTCCCTACTTAAAGTATGGCTGGTGGCTTGTGCCACCGGCCTTTTACTGCTTGTAACAAATACACAGTAGAAATAATTCATGACGAAAAGGTTTGGAAGCGATATGTCCTACTCTTTTACCGAAAAAAAGCGTATTCGAAATAACTTTGGGAAAAGTACTGAAGTACTTGAAGTCCCTTATCTCTTGGCAACTCAGATTAATTCTTATGCCGGCTTTTTGCAATCTGGCGTTTCGCCTGAAAAGCGCATAGACACAGGATTGCATGCAGCATTTTCCAGTGTTTTTCCTATTGACAGCCATTCTGGCTATGCGGTACTGGAATATGTAAAGTATAGATTAGGTGAGCCCACTTTTGACGTAAGAGAGTGTCAACAAAGAGGGGCAACTTATGCAGCTCCTTTGCGGGTATTAGTGCGCCTGGTTATTTATGACAAAGAAGCAGCTGCTAATGCCAAGGTTGTAAAAGACATTCGCGAGCAAGAAGTCTACATGGGCGAATTGCCCTTGATGACTGATAATGGAACTTTTGTTATCAACGGCACTGAGCGAGTTATCGTGTCTCAATTACATCGTTCACCCGGTGTATTTTTTGACCATGACAAAGGTAAGACTCATTCGTCCGGTAAATTATTATTTAATGCACGGGTAATTCCATATCGCGGCTCATGGCTGGATTTTGAATTTGACCATAAAGACTGTGTTTATGTGCGCATAGACCGTCGTAGAAAAATACCCGCAACCATTTTACTCAGAGGGTTGGGCTACAGCAACGAAGAAATGATTAACATTTTCTTTGAAACCAACAAATTTACTCTTAATGCAGATAACTGCCTGTTTCATATCGTGCCGGAAAGGATGCGTGGTGAAATTGCAGCATTTGATATTAAACACAATGATCAGATATTGGTAGAAGAAGGGCGTAGGATCACTGCCAAACATATTCGTGAAATGAATAAAGCCGGTTTGGCTCAGGTTGAGGTTCCAAGAGAATATCTTACTGGCAAGATTCTGGGTCATAACCTGCTCGACCAATCAACTGGTGAGCTTGTCGCTAATGTCAATGAAGAGCTTACACCTGCTTTGATAGAGCGCTGCATAGATAGCGGTATTACAGAAATTAACACGTTATTTGTAAACGACTTGGATAACGGGCCGTATATAAGTAACGCCATGAAGATAGATACGACTGCCAATGCCTTGGAGGCGCTGGTAGAAATTTATCGTATGATGCGCCCTGGCGAGCCACCTACTAAAGAATCAGCCGAAAATTTGTTTCAAAATTTGTTTTTTACCGACGATAGATATGATTTATCAACTGTTGGTAGAATGAAGTTTAATCGTCGATTAGGACGAGAAGAAACCACCGGTTCTGGCACATTGACTAAAGATGACATTATCGATGTTCTCAAAGAGTTAATAGCTATTCGTAACGGTAATGGAACTGTTGACGACATTGATCATTTGGGCAATAGACGGGTACGTTCTGTTGGTGAAATGATTGAAAACCAATTTCGTGTTGGTTTGGTCAGGGTTGAGCGGGCTGTTAAGGAGCGTCTGACGCTTGCCGATTCAGAAGGCTTGATGCCGCAAGAAATTATTAATGCGAAGCCGGTTTCGGCCGCTGTTAAAGAGTTTTTTGGTTCAAGTCAATTATCCCAGTTTATGGATCAAAACAATCCATTATCTCAGGTAACTCATAAGCGCCGCGTATCTGCTTTAGGACCCGGCGGCTTGGCAAGAGAGCGTGCCGGTTTTGAAGTGCGTGACGTTCATGCAACTCATTATGGTCGCGTATGTCCAATTGAAACGCCTGAAGGGCCAAATATTGGTTTGATTAACTCATTATCAGTCTATGCACGCACTAATGGCTATGGCTTTTTAGAAACCCCTTATAGAAAAGTTATCAATGGAATTGTAACCGATGAGGTTGACTATCTTTCTGCGATTGAAGAAGGTGAGTTTGTTATTGCGCAAGCCAGTGTTGCTGTTGATGAAAGCGGTAAGCTGGTAGAAGGTTTGGTGTCGTGCCGACATAAAGATGAATTTGCTTTGGCAATGTCTGACACTGTGCAGTATATGGATGTGTCATCAAAACAAATTGTATCGGTCGCCGCATCCATAATTCCGTTCCTTGAACATGATGATGCTAACCGTGCACTGATGGGTTCAAACATGCAGCGCCAGGCTGTGCCTACATTAAGGGCTGAAAAGCCGTTAGTAGGTACGGGTATGGAAAGAATTGTTGCTAAAGATTCTGGCGTTACTGTCGTCGCAGCCCGTGGTGGTAGTATTGAAGCGGTCGATGCGGCAAGAATCGTAGTGCGTGTCAATGACACTGAAACTGAAACAGGTGCGCCAGGTGTTGATATTTATAACCTGACTAAATATACACGATCAAACCAAAATACTTGTATTAATCAAAAGCCTTTGGTAAAGCCTGGGGACATAGTTAATGCTGGTGATATTATGGCTGATGGACCGTCCACTGATATGGGTGAGTTGGCATTGGGTCAAAATATGTTGGTCGCGTTTATGCCGTGGAATGGCTATAACTTCGAAGATTCTATTTTAGTATCCGAGCGTGTTGTTAAAGAAGATCGTTTTACTACGATTCACATCGAAGAAAAAACTTGCGTCGCGAGAGATACCAAGCATAGTCCTGAAGAAATTACTGCCGATATTCCCAATGTCAGCGAAGAGGCTTTATCCAAGCTTGATGCGTCCGGAATCGTATACGTTGGCGCTGAAGTTAAGGGTGGTGATATTCTGGTAGGTAAAGTCACGCCAAAAGGTGAGACCCAACTAACTCCGGAAGAAAAACTGTTACGAGCAATTTTTGGGGAAAAAGCAGCTGATGTAAAAGATACATCATTACGCGTTCCTGGGAGCATTGAAGGTACAGTTATTGATGTACAAGTGTTTACTCGTGACGGTGTAAAAAAAGACAAACGTGCTCTTGATATTGAGCAGGAAGAAATCAAGCGTTACAGAAAAGACCTTGATGATCAGCTTAAAATTCTCGAAGAAGATATTTTCGCTCGTGTTGCCAGAATGCTGATGGGCAAAATAGCTCAATCAGGCCCAGGCGGACACAAGGCGGGTACGCAAGTAACGCAAGATTATCTGAATGGTTTAAGACATTCAGAGTGGTTAAAAATAAAAATGAAAGATGAAGATATTAATCTTCAGCTGGAAACGGTTGTTGCCCAAGTTGAGCAGCAAAGAAAAGATTTTGATGAAAAGTTTGAAGTTAAGCGCAAAAAAATAACCATGGGTGATGATTTGGCACCAGGCGTGTTGAAAATGGTCAAGGTTTATTTGGCAGTGAAGAGACGTATACAGCCTGGTGATAAAATGGCAGGTCGTCATGGAAATAAGGGTGTTATTTCCATGATTAGGCCAATTGAAGATATGCCGTACACTGCTGATGGCAATCCCGTGGATATTGTTTTAAATCCACTGGGTGTTCCTTCGCGAATGAACGTAGGGCAGGTTCTTGAGACCCATTTAGGCTGGGCTGCAAAAGGATTGGGTATCAAGATAGGCAAAATGCTTGAAGCCAAATATGATGCGGAGCAAGCTAAAGTTACTGCTATTAGAGAATACCTCGATAAGATTTACAACTGTAGTGGTCGTAAAGAAGATCTGGATTCGTTTTCAGATAAAGAGATTCTTGAAATGGCGGCTAATCTGGTGGCTGGCGTACCAATGGCGACACCAGTATTTGATGGTGCGAGCGAAGATGAAATTCGTACCATGTTAAAATTGGCTGATTTGCCCGAGCATGGTCAAATTACACTTTATGATGGTTTGACAGGTGAACCATTCGAGCGGGAAGTCACTGTTGGTTATATGTACATGTTGAAGTTGAATCATTTGGTTGATGATAAAATGCATGCGCGTTCAACAGGTCCTTACAGTCTTGTTACTCAGCAACCATTAGGCGGAAAAGCACAGTTCGGCGGTCAGCGTTTTGGTGAAATGGAAGTCTGGGCCTTGGAAGCATATGGAGCGGCCTATACCTTACAGGAAATGCTCACTGTTAAGTCAGATGACGTTACTGGTAGAACGCGTATGTATAAAAACATCGTCGACGGTGATCATAAAATGGAAGCGGGTATGCCCGAATCGTTTAATGTTTTAATAAAAGAAATCCGGTCGTTGGCAGTTAATATAGAATTACAGCGGGAATAAAATCTCAAATAGAGATGCTGGAATGCAGCATCTCTATTGTTGTTTTATATAGAGAACTTAAGGCTTTAATAATACGTTAGCCGATTTATTTTAACCGCTTATAGCACCTAATTAAATGGTATATTGAATGGCCACTTAATTTAGATAATGCCGATATTTGCACTGTAGAGACGCGCTCATCGCGTCTAAGCCTGTTCTGGACTACACCAGAAACTACTTAAAGAGGACAAGCTCTTGAAAGATTTAATGAATTTCTTAAAGCGTCAAGGTCGTGCTGATGATTTCGACGGGATCAGTATTGGCTTAGCTTCACCGGACATGATCCGTTCCTGGTCTTATGGCGAGGTAAAAAAACCTGAAACAATTAACTACCGTACGTTTAAACCTGAGCGTGATGGTTTGTTTTGCGCCAAAATTTTTGGCCCTGTTAGTGATTATGAATGCCTTTGCGGTAAATATAAACGACTGAAGCATCGTGGCGTCATTTGTGAAAAATGCGGCGTAGAAGTCACTTTGTCAAAAGTTCGCCGCGAGAGAATGGGCCATATTGATTTAGCTAGCCCTGTTGCACATATTTGGTTTTTAAAATCTTTACCCTCGAGAATAGCGCTGTTGTTGGATATGACACTGCGCGAAATCGAGCGCGTCTTATATTTTGAATCTTTTGTCATCCTGGATCCAGGCATGACACCTTTGGAAAAAGGTCAGCTGCTGACTGATGATGAGTATCTTGATGCTGTAGAGCTGCATGGTGATGATTTTGTTGCTAAAATGGGAGCAGAAGCAATCTATGATTTACTTAAAGCTATTGACTTAAAGGAGCAAGTCGAAACGCTACGTGAAGAAATAAATTCAACTAATTCTGAAACCAAGATCAAGAAATACTCAAAGCGTCTTAAGGTCATGGATGCGTTAATGAGTTCAAAGAATCGTCCTGAGTGGATGATCCTAAAAGTGCTTCCGGTATTGCCACCTGAGTTGCGCCCATTGGTGCCTTTGGATGGAGGCCGTTTTGCTACCTCTGACTTGAATGATTTATATCGCAGGGTTATCAACAGAAACAACCGGTTGAACCGATTGCTGGACTTAAATGCTCCCGACATTATTGTTCGTAATGAAAAGCGCATGTTACAGGAATCAGTTGATGCGTTGCTGGATAACGGTCGTCGTGGAAGAGCGATTACTGGAACCAATAGGCGTCCCCTGAAATCGCTAGCCGATATGATTAAAGGTAAGCAAGGGCGCTTTAGGCAAAATTTGTTAGGTAAGCGTGTTGATTATTCAGGTCGTTCAGTTATTGTTGTGGGTCCTACGTTAAGACTTCATCAATGCGGATTGCCGAAAAAAATGGCGCTGGAGCTATTTAAACCCTTTATATTCAGTAAATTACAATTTCGTGGTCTTGCTACAACCATTAAAGCTGCAAAGAAAATGGTTGAAAGAGAAGGTCCTGAAGTGTGGGATATACTCGAAGAAGTTATTCGCGAGCACCCGATTTTATTAAATCGTGCGCCTACGTTACATAGATTGGGTATTCAGGCGTTTGAACCTACCTTGATTGAAGGTAAGGCGATTCAACTGCATCCATTGGTTTGTAGCGCGTTTAATGCGGATTTTGACGGCGATCAGATGGCGGTGCATATTCCACTATCGATAGAAGCGCAGTTAGAAGCCAGGACATTGATGATGGCCACTAATAATATTTTGTCACCTGCGAATGGTGAGCCGGTTATTAATCCATCCCAAGACGTAGTATTAGGTCTTTATTATATCAGTCGTGAAAAAATAAATGCCAAAGGTGATGGTAGTATATTTGTCAGCGTTGGCGAAATTCACAAAGCTTTAATGGCGAAATCAGTTGAATTGCAATCAAAAATTCAATTGCGTATTACTGAAAAAGTAGTCAATGACCTTGGCGAGACTGAAGACAAGACGCACAGGGTAGAAACGACTGTAGGTCGTGCGTTAATCTGGGAAGTTGTTCCTGATCGTATGCCTTATGATCTGGTGAACTGTGATATGACAAAAAAGAATATATCACGGTTAATTAATTACAGTTATCGCTATTTGGGTAACAAAGATACGGTGATATTGGCAGACCAGTTAATGTATTTGGGCTTCAGGTACGCAACCATTTCTGGCGTGTCGTTTGGTATCGAAGATATGGCCATACCCGCTAAAAAAAGCGACATCATTAAAGCGGCTGATATGGAGGTGAATGAAATTCAAAGTCAATACGCCTCTGGTTTGGTTACTGATGGTGAGCGCTATAACAAGGTTGTTGATATTTGGTCTCATGCCAATGATCAGGTTGCCAAAGTGATGATGGATGGACTGGGTGAAGAATCAGTTGTTGACGCAGACGGCAACGTAGTAAAACAAAAATCATTCAATTCAATTTTTATGATGGCTGAATCAGGTGCCAGGGGATCGGCTGCACAGATTCGTCAGTTAGCAGGTATGCGTGGCTTGATGGCAAAACCTGACGGTTCTATTATTGAAACGCCTATCACTGCCAACTTTCGAGAGGGTTTAGATGTATTGCAATACTTTATCTCTACACATGGAGCACGTAAAGGTCTGGCGGATACTGCACTAAAAACAGCTAACTCAGGTTATTTGACGCGTCGATTAGTGGATGTGGCGCAGGATTTGGTTATTACCGGTAATGACTGCGGTACTTCAAACGGACTGATTATGACGCCCATTATTGAGGGTGGTGATGTGGTCGAGCCGTTATCTGAGCGAGTATTGGGCCGAGTTGCCGTTAATGACATACTGGATGCCGCTGGCGAAAACATAATAGTGCCGGCCAAAACCTTGTTGGATGAGCATTGGGTTGCCATTCTGGAAGAGCACGGTATTGATCAAGTTATAGTTCGTTCTATTATAACTTGTGAGAATAGGCACGGTGTTTGTGCTGCTTGTTACGGTCGTGATTTGGGTAGAGGTCACCTTGTTAATATTGGTGAGGCGGTGGGCGTTATTGCAGCGCAATCAATTGGCGAGCCTGGCACTCAGTTGACGATGCGAACTTTTCATATTGGTGGAGCGGCATCCAGATCAGTTGCAATAAGTAACGTACAGGTCAAGTCGTCTGGTACGGTGCGCCTAAATAATTTGAAGTCAGTAATAAACCGCGAAGGTAAGCTGGTTGCTGTTTCAAGATCAGGTGAAGTTGGTGTGGTAGATGATTATGGTCGCGAAAGGGAGAGATATAAAATTCCTTATGGCGCGGTTCTCTCAGTTCAGGAAGGGTCAAGGATTAATGCAGGAGACATTATTGTTACTTGGGATCCATTTACTCATCCAGTTATTACTGAAGTAGAGGGTATTGTTGAGCTCAAAGATTTTATTGATGGTGTTACTGTACAAAAACAATCTGATGAAGTGACTGGTTTAAGTTCGCTGGTAGTTACTGATCCAAAGCAACGTGGTTCCGCAGGTAAAGAATTACGGCCTATGGTTAAATTGTCGGATAATGAAGGCAATACAATTTATTTGCCAGGTACCGAAATCCCTGCACAGTATTTCTTGCCGGCAGGTGCTATTGCAGGTATTAAAGATGGTGGAGAGGTTAAGGTGGGTGACGTGTTGGCCAGGATTCCACAAGAATCCAGTAAAACCAGAGATATTACCGGTGGTTTGCCGCGTGTTGCAGATTTATTCGAGGCACGTAAAACAAAAGACCCCGCGATTCTTGCAGAGACCAGT
The DNA here is from genome assembly GCA_037129595.1 of Methylococcaceae bacterium. GTDB lineage: Bacteria > Pseudomonadota > Gammaproteobacteria > Methylococcales > Methylomonadaceae > Methylobacter_C. Next base: position 18,810 of record JBAXUR010000036.1, read on the forward strand.
GGAACTATTTCATTCGGAAAAGAAACCAAAGGCAAGCAGCGAGTCATTATTACTGATGCGCTTGGAGAGCAAATTGAAACCCTGATACCAAAATGGCGTCATATCACCGTATTTGAAGGTGAGTATGTAGAAAAGGGTGAGACCATTGCTGAAGGTGAATTAACGCCTCATGATATTCTCAGATTGAGAGGCATTGAGGAGTTGGCTAACTACCTGGTTAAAGAAATTCAAGATGTTTATCGTTTACAGGGTGTAAAAATCAATGATAAACATATTGAGGCAATTATTCGCCAAATGCTTAGAAAAGTTGAGATTACGGCTTCTGGTGATACCGATTTCGTAAAAGGTGAGCAGGTTGAGCGTGCAGCAATGCGGGTTGAAAATGACAAAATGGAAAGTGATGGAAAAATTCCTGCCAGTTACGAGTCAATATTGTTAGGTATCACCAAAGCATCATTGGCAACTGAATCATTTATATCGGCGGCTTCTTTTCAAGAAACAACGCGTGTATTGACTGACGCGGCTGTGCGTGGGTTAAGTGATGGGCTGCAAGGGTTAAAAGAAAACGTTATTGTGGGACGATTAATTCCTGCTGGGACGGGTTTGGCTTACCATGAAAACAGAAAAAATAGATTTGCTCAGCATCTGGCAGTGGAGAGTGATGTCTCGGTTGCAGTTGATGCGGGGGATGTAGAAGAAGCACTTAAGCAAGCGTTAAATGTTTAAATAGGTTTTAAAAATATTTTAGAATAAATGGACTTGACCTCGTGAGTAATAACAAGTATTATGTTCTGCTCACATAAGCCAACGTGCTTAGGTCAGGTCGAAAAAAGCTAACCATTAATAAATGTTTTTTCAATAATGGTTAATTTATAATCTGACAGTTAAATTGTATATCGGAGTAAACAAAGTTATGGCCACGATCAACCAATTAGTTCGAAAGCCACGCGCTAAAAAAGTAGAAAAAAGCAATGTTCCTGCATTGGAGGCCTGTCCTCAACGTAGAGGTGTGTGTACACGTGTTTATACCACAACTCCTAAAAAGCCAAACTCGGCGCTGCGTAAAGTGGCAAGGGTAAGGTTGACTAACGGCGCTGAAGTGAGTAGTTACATTGGTGGTGAAGGTCATAATCTACAAGAGCATTCCGTGGTATTAATCAGGGGTGGTCGTGTTAAGGATCTGCCGGGTGTAAGGTATCACGTCGTGCGTGGCAGTTTGGATGCCTCGGGTGTAAACAATAGAAAGTGTGGTCGCTCCAAATATGGAACTAAACGACCTAAAAGCTAAAAGTGAGTTGGTGAGAAATGTCTAGAAGAAGAGTCGCTACAAAAAGAGAAATTATTCCGGATCCAAGGTTTGGTAGCATCATGCTAACCAAGTTTATGAATATGATCATGGAAAGTGGCAAAAAATCTATTGCTGAAGGTATCGTATATGGTGCTTTGGATGTCATAGAAAGCAAAGGTCATAGTGAGCCGTTAGAAGTATTGTCAAAAGCACTTGAAAATGTTCAGCCTCGGGTTGAAGTTAAGTCTCGTCGCGTCGGTGGAGCAACCTATCAGGTTCCCGTTGAAGTTCGTCCTTCCCGTCGTATGGCTTTGGCTATGCGTTGGTTGATTGACGCTTCGCGCAAAAGAAACGAAAGAAACATGTCTTCCAAGTTGGCTGGTGAGTTGATGGATGCTTTTGAAAGTAGAGGTTCAGCTGCCAAGAAGCGTGAAGATACGCATAGAATGGCTGAGGCAAACAAAGCTTTCTCTCATTATCGTTGGTAGTCAGCGAAATAAATTGTAGGTTGTGTAGTAATTGTGCGTAAAACCCCAATCGATCGTTATCGTAATGTCGGTATTATGGCTCACATTGATGCTGGTAAGACAACAACGACTGAACGCATTTTGTACTACACAGGTGTGTCTCACAAAATAGGTGAGGTGCATGATGGTGCGGCGACCATGGATTGGATGGCTCAAGAGCAGGAGCGGGGTATTACGATAACCTCAGCAGCTACAACCTGTTTTTGGAGTGGAATGGAAAAACAATTTCCACAGCATCGTATTAATATTATTGATACACCAGGGCATGTTGACTTTACTATAGAGGTGGAGCGTTCACTTCGTGTTCTTGATGGGGCTTGTGCGGTTTTTTGTGCTGTGGGTGGGGTAGAGCCACAGTCTGAAACTGTTTGGCGCCAAGCTGACAAATACCATGTCCCTAGATTGGCTTTTGTTAATAAGATGGATCGCTCTGGTGCAGATTTTTTGCGAGTCATAGAGCAGATTGCCTCGCGTTTGGGTAGTCACGCAGTTCCAATGCAATTGCCGATAGGTGCTGAAGATCAATTCTGTGGTGTTGTTGATTTGATCAAGATGAAGGCTCTATATTGGAATGATGCTAATTTAGGAATGACTTTTGAAGAGAAAGAAGTTCCGGTTGATATGCAAGATCTCTGCGAAAAATGGAGGGATCGTATGATAGAAGCTGCCGCTGAAGCCAATGATGAGTTGATGGAAAAATACCTTCTTGAAGGGGATTTGACCAATGAAGAAATAAAAAAAGGCATTCGTGCTCAAACGATAGCCAATAAACTTGTTCCAACATTTTGTGGGTCTGCTTTTAAAAATAAAGGTGTTCAGGCAATGCTGGATGCAATTATTGAATACATGCCCGCACCGACTGATGTTGAAGCCATAAAGGGTTTGCTTGAAGATGAAGTGACGGAGGGGCATAGATCTGCTGCTGATGAAGAGCCATTTTCTGCTTTAGCCTTTAAAATCGCAGCTGACCCTTTTGTTGGGACATTGACTTTTTTCAGAGTATACTCTGGTATTCTGAGTTGTGGTGATACTATCTATAATTCGGTCAAAATGAAAAAAGAGCGTATTGGTCGGATAGTTCAGATGCATGCTAATAGTCGCGAAGAAGTTAAGGTTGTCTGTGCTGGAGATATAGCGGCGGCAATAGGATTGAAAGACGTTACGACCGGTGATACATTGTGTGATCTTAAGTCAATTATTGTTCTTGAGCGCATGCAGTTTCCTGATCCTGTAATTTCAGTTGCAGTAGAACCAAAGACAAAAGCAGATCAAGACAAGATGGGTTTGGCATTAAGTAAGTTGGCTAAAGAAGACCCGTCCTTTCGAGTGCATACTGATGAAGAGTCGGGTCAGGTGATAATATCCGGGATGGGTGAGCTTCATCTGGAAATTATAGTTGATCGAATGAAAAGGGAATTTAATGTGGAGGCAAATGTTGGTGCTCCACAAGTTGCGTATAGGGAAACAATTCGCAAGTCAGTAGAGCAGGAAGGTAAATTCATAAGGCAATCAGGAGGTCGCGGCCAGTATGGTCACGTCTGGTTACGAATTGAGCCGCAAGAAATTGGGGCGGGTTATGAATTTGTTAACGAAATTGTTGGTGGGGTAGTTCCTAAGGAATATATACCGGCAGTTGATAAGGGCGTGCAAGAGCAGCTAAAGTGTGGTGTTCTTGCTGGTTATCCTATGTTAGATGTAAAGGTTTCTATATTTGATGGTTCTTATCATGATGTAGATTCAAATGAACTGGCTTTTAAGATTGCCGGCTCTATGTGTTTCAGGGAGGGTGCAAGAAAAGCAAATCCTGTTCTATTGGAGCCTATAATGAAAGTCGAGATATCTACTCCAGAAGAATATATGGGGGATGTTGTTGGCGATATCAATAGGCGTCGTGGCATAATTCAGGGTATGGAAGATATGCCGTCAGGTAAAACAGTTAGCTGCGAAGTACCGTTGTCGGAAATGTTTGGTTATGCAACTGATTTGCGTTCGGCAACACAGGGGCGAGCTACATACAGTATGCAGTTTGAAAAATACAATGAAACACCTGCACATATAGCAGAAGCGATCATTAATAAATCTTCATAAAATTGAATAATATAAAGGTATTAACTCATGGCCAAAGAAAAATTTTCACGTAGTAAGCCTCACGTAAACGTAGGCACAATCGGTCACGTTGACCACGGTAAAACAACACTAACTGCTGCATTAACAACAGTCATGGCAAAATTGCACGGTGGTGCAGTTAAAGCTTTTGATCAAATTGATAATGCACCTGAAGAGCGGGCTCGCGGAATCACAATTGCTACGTCACACGTAGAATATGAATCTGCAAATCGTCACTATGCTCACGTTGACTGTCCAGGCCATGCTGATTATGTAAAAAACATGATCACGGGTGCTGCACAAATGGATGGCGCAATACTTGTCTGTTCAGCTGCTGACGGCCCAATGCCACAAACCAGAGAGCATATTCTGTTATCAAGACAGGTTGGTGTTCCTTATGTGGTTGTGTTCCTGAATAAAGCTGATATGGTTGACGATGAAGAGTTGATCGAATTGGTAGAGATGGAGCTCAGAGAATTACTGGACATGTATGAATTTCCAGGTGATGACACACCGATCATTAGAGGTTCTGCCTTACTGGCATTGCAAGGCGATGAAAGCGAAATCGGCATGCCTTCAGTTATTAAATTGGTAGAGGCCCTAGATAGCTACATTCCATTGCCGGAAAGAGCCGTTGATGGTGCATTCTTGATGCCTATTGAGGATGTGTTCTCAATTTCAGGTCGTGGAACCGTAGTTACTGGACGTATTGAGCGTGGCATTATCAAGGTCGGACAGGAAGTTGAGGTTGTTGGTATCAGGCCAACAGTGACAACAACTGTAACCGGCGTTGAAATGTTCCGTAAATTGCTGGATCAAGGTGAAGCTGGCGATAACGTTGGTTTGCTGTTGAGAGGCACAAAAAGAGACGACGTAGAGCGTGGTCAAGTTTTGGCGCACAAAGGCACCATTAAACCGCATGCTTTCTTTAACGCTGAAATATATATATTATCAAAAGAAGAAGGTGGTCGTCATACTCCATTCTTTAACGGTTATCGTCCACAATTCTATTTTAGAACAACTGACGTGACCGGAGCAGTTGATCTGCCTGAAGGCGTAGAAATGGTAATGCCTGGTGATAATATATCGGTAAAAGTTAAATTGATATCGCCTATCGCTATGGAAGATGGTTTACGTTTCGCAATTCGTGAAGGTGGTCGTACAGTCGGTGCGGGCGTTGTTGCATCAATAATCGAGTAATAAATATGTCTAATCAAACTATCAGAATCCGTTTGAAATCATTTGATCATAAGTTGATTGATCAATCGGCTGGTGAGATAGTAGAAACTGCAAGGAGAACAGGTGCTCAAGTAAAAGGCCCTATTCCTTTGCCTACTAAGAAAGAACGTTTTACAATTTTGATTTCTCCGCATGTTAACAAAGATGCAAGAGATCAATATGAGTTAAGAACTTATAAAAGATTGCTGGATATCGTTGAGCCAACTGAAAAAACCGTAGATGCATTAATGAAGTTGGATCTTGCAGCTGGTGTTGATGTCCAAATAAAATTGAATTAAAAATAGAGGAATTGGCAGATGTCAATAGGTCTTATAGGTCGTAAATGTGGTATGACCAGAGTATTTTGTGAAGATGGTTCATCAGTACCTGTTACTGTTCTCCAGATTGACTCAAACAGAGTTACTCAGGTTAAAAGTCTTGATGTTGATGGTTATCGCTCAATCCAGGTAGCAGCGGGCGATAAAAAATCTTCAAGAGTCAATAAAGCAATGGCTGGTCATTATGCGGCGGCAAATGTGACAGCTGGACGAGGTCTTTGGGAGTTTAGGCTCGAAGATGGTGAAGGTGTTGATTTATCTGCCGGATCACAATTATCGCTGGATATTTTTACTGCGGGTCAAGTTGTTGACGTGCAAGGAAAAAGTATAGGTAAAGGTTTTGCTGGTGGTATCAAGAGGCATCATTTCAGCATGCAGGATGCAACACATGGTAACTCGCGCTCACATAGGGTGCTTGGTTCCATTGGTATGTGTCAAACACCGGGGCGTGTATTTAAAGGCAAAAAAATGGAAGGTCATCTTGGTAATGTAAAAACAACCATTCAAAACCTGACCATTCATGCAATTGATACAGAAAGAAATTTAATTTTAGTAAAAGGCGCAGTGCCGGGTGCTAAAGGCGGTGATGTAGTCATTACACCCGCTATGAAAATGCGAAATAAAGGTTAAGTCATGGGTTTGCAAATACCTGCTTTAAATGAACAAGACTCATCCGGAAATGCACAAGTAGCTGAAAGTGTTTTTGGTCAGTCTTTTAATGAAACATTGGTGCATCAATTGGTAACTCGTTACCTGGCTGGAGCGCGTGCTGGTACTAAAGCACAAAAAACCAGGTCTGATGTTAGTGGTGGTGGTTCAAAGCCATGGCGACAAAAAGGGACAGGCCGCGCAAGATCTGGTACAATACGCAGTCCGATTTGGCGTACTGGTGGTGTTGCATTTGCTGCAAGACCCAGATCGTATGAGCAGAAGCTAAATAAAAAGATGTTTCGTGTTGGCGTACGATCAATTTTGTCTGAATTACTTAGGCAAAATCGTTTGGTAGTAAGCACTGATATTCTTCCTGTTTCAGTTAAAACGAAAGAATTAAACGAAAAACTAAAGAAAATTGATGCCAAGCGTATATTGATTGTTGTTGAAAGTGTAGATGCAAATTTAGCTTTAGCTTCAAGAAATATTCCTTACGTGCAAGTTATTGAAGCTGTAAATTTAAATCCAGTTCTTCTGGTTTCGGCTGATAAAGTAATTGCTACGCCAGGTGCGTTGAAGCAATTAGAGGAGCGCTTGGCATGAGTATAAACAAATATCAGTTAGCGGGAGTTCTTGAGGCGCCCATTATCTCTGAAAAGAGTACGACTGCTGCAGAAAAATATAAACAATTTGTTTTTAAAGTGCAAAAACAGGCAACAAAAAAACAAGTAAAAAATGCAGTAGAATTAATGTTTGGTGTTGAAGTGGATTCTGTTCAGGTATTGAACGTGAAAGGCAAGCAGAAAAAAGTTGGCCGTACATTAGGCCAAAGATCAGATTGGAAGAAAGCTTACGTTAAGCTAAAACCTGGTCATGACATAGCATTCTCTGCTGCTTAATTTATTAAAGTGATAGATCAATAGGAAACGGTAGAAAGCATGGCGATTGTAAAATCAAAACCGACGTCACCGGGATCACGGTTTGTAGTTCGCATCAAAAATGATGATTTACATAAAGGCAAACCTTATGCACCTTTACTTGCTAAAAAAAGTAAAAGTGGCGGTCGTAATAATCAGGGGCGTATAACTACGCGTCATATTGGTGGTGGTCATAAGCAACACTACCGTATTATTGATTTTAAAAGGAATAAGTTTGATATTCCTGCTGTTGTGGAGCGTCTGGAATACGACCCCAATAGAACTGCGAACATAGCTTTGATATTATTCAAAGATGGTGAACGTAGATATATCATAGCTCCGAAAGGTTTGGTGGTTGGGCAGGAAATTCTGTCATCAGAAACTGTACCTGTTAAAGCAGGTAACTGTATGCCCCTACGAAACATACCTATGGGTACAACTGTTCACTGTGTGGAATTAAAACCAGGCAAGGGAGCGCAGGTAGCCAGAAGTGCTGGAACATCAGTTCAATTAGTAGCAAGAGACGGAGCTCATGCAACAATTAGAATGCGTTCAGGCGAGATGCGCAAAGTTATGGCTGATTGTCGAGCTGTAATTGGAGAGGTGTCGAATTCTGAGCATAATTTGGCTTCCCTTGGTAAAGCAGGAGCGTCAAGATGGCGTGGTGTTCGTCCTACCGTTCGCGGTGTGGTAATGAACCCGGTTGACCATCCGCATGGTGGAGGTGAAGGCCGAACATCGGGTGGTAGACATCCCGTGTCACCTTGGGGTATGCCAACTAAAGGCTATAAAACAAGAAAAAACAAGCGTACTGATAATATGATTATCAGACGTCGTAAGCAGAAATAGAGAGGAATTAGCGTGCCGCGTTCAATTAAAAAAGGTCCTTTTATTGATCATCATCTTCTTAAGAAAGTTGAGGATGCTGTAAGTAGCAATAATCGGAAACCGATTAAAACATGGTCAAGAAGATCAATGATTATTCCAGATATGCTGGGCTTAACTATTGCAATCCATAATGGGCGCCTGCATATTCCGGTTCTCATTTCTGAGAACATGGTAGGGCATAAATTAGGAGAGTTTGCTCCCACTCGAACATATAAAGGCCACGTGGCTGATAAGAAATCTAGGTAGGTTAAGTGATGGAAATTTCAGCAAAATTAAATAACGCCCCTTTATCTGCGCAAAAAGCGCGTTTAGTAGGCGATCAAATTCGTGGAATGTCAGTTGAAAAAGCGCTGAATACATTGAAATTCAGTTCAAAAAAAGCTGCAGGTATTTTTAAAAAGGTTTTGGAGTCGGCTATAGCTAACGCAGAGCATAATGAAAGTGCTGATATTGATGAATTAAGAGTGTCTACCGTTTATGTTAATGAAGGGGCGACTATGAAAAGATTCAGGGCAAGAGCTAAAGGGAATGCGAACCATATCCTTAAAAGAACCTGCCATATTACAGTAAAAGTTGCAGAATTCGAGTAGGGGCAGAAAATGGGTCAAAAAGTACATCCAACAGGTATACGCCTTGGAATTGTAAAAGATTGGAATTCAAGATGGTATGCAAATAGCCAAGATTATTCAATTTTTTTGCACCAAGATTTAACAGTCAGAGCATTTATAAAGAAAAAACTAGCTCATGCTTCTGTTAGTCGTATTCAAATTAATCGCCCCGCTAATAATGCGCACATAACTATTCACACGGCTCGCCCTGGCATAGTTATAGGTAAGAAAGGCGAAGATATTGATGCATTGCGTCAAGAAATATCTAAAATGATTGGTATTCCAGTTCAGCTCAATGTTGAAGAGATCAGAAAGCCTGAATTAGATGCGCAACTAGTTGCAGAAGGTGTCGCTCAGCAGCTTGAAAAAAGAATCATGTATCGCCGGGCAATGAAGCGTGCCGTAACGAATACTATGCGTTTAGGAGCTGAAGGTATTAAAGTTAATGTTGGCGGTCGCTTAAACGGAGCTGAAATCGCAAGAAGCGAATGGTATAGAGAGGGACGTGTTCCTTTGCACACCTTAAGAGCCGACATTGATTATGCAACTGCTGAAGCACATACTACCTACGGAATTATTGGCATCAAGGTGTGGATATTCAAAGGTGAAGTATTCGACATGGATG
>JBAXUR010000037.1:0-27745 GCA_037129595.1 Methylococcaceae bacterium
ACCAAGAGAAATTGGCGACCTTGCTTAATATTAAATATCATTCCTTGGAAGATGCTAAAGAAGTGCTGGGGGCTGTTGCTACTATCAGCTCCTTGTTTATAGAATTTCAGAGGCATTTGTATGAGCTGAAGGTTGCTTAGTTTTGTTGATCTAAATCATTAAGAAAGCCTAAAAAGCCATGCGTAGAGGGTTGTCACTTCAGCGACAATCATGTCAAAGCGGGAGCGGATACTTATTCTCAAGCAGATCAAGCCGGCGCTACATTAGATCATAGTTTCATTGGAGCTGGGCAAGACTACTATGCGATGTTGCTGGAGATGGGATGAATGACGGTGATGCATGTTTGCCGTATGCCCCACAGGGCTTACTACCCGCACTGAAAGCATGATCCAAAGCAGGGTAGGCATTATCTCCCGTGTTTAAGGTATTATCCCCAGCAGACATACCCTGCTTGACAGTAATGAATCCTTTTCCTGAAGTAAAGCACACACGATCCATAGCAACCTTGGTCTGATCTGTAGCAATTTATAGATGATCCAGAGCAAAGCAAACAGGATTTACGCTATTGCTTGTCTGAATTACATTGTTGCAGGTCTGAAAAGTTGTGGAGCAGACAAGAAACAGTAGTTTTCCGATCAGTTTTAACTCGTTTCCAGTCTACTGCCCGTTTTTAAGCTCGCGAATATAAGGGGTTGTAACTCAGATGTAAATAGTGGCGCTTAAAATGTCTTTTTAAAGAATTATTTTTCAAAAAAAACAACGGATTAACAATACGAAAACAGGCCAGTAAACTTTATACAATGAGCATTTGATTTTAATCCAACTTGATTTAATGAAGGCCGATAGATATAATCCTCTAGCTATTATGTTTGGAGAGCTATGTGACAAGTAGAAAATACTCTACTGTCAGTAAGATTTTAAGTTATCAAATTCTGATAATTCTGATAATCACGGCTGGCTTTGGTTTTGCAGGTGATTGGCAGCAAGGCTTATCGAGTGCTTTGGGAGGGATGGCCGCTTTTATTCCCAACCTGTACTTTGCCTTAAAGATAGTTAAATCCTCCGGGCAACCAGCGCGAAAGATGGTTAATTCCTTTTATGCCGGAGAATCGGGTAAATTGTTGTTAACGGCAGCGCTGTTTATAATGATTTTTAAAGTTCCAAATATAGAAATATTACCGCTGTTAGTTGGCTATATAACAGCATTATCGGTTTTTTGGTTCGCGCTATTGATGCGTTAACATCACAATTTTAAAGAGAGGAACAATGGCTACCGAAGTTCATGCCGCCGAAGGTGCAACCGGTTATATTATTCACCATTTAACACCGCTACATGTTGGCGAGGGTTTTTGGACACTGCATCTTGATACCTTGTTTTTCTCAGCTGTTTTAGGTGGCTTGTTTCTCTGGTTTTTTAAGACCGCTGCAGACAAGGCAACTGCCGGCGTACCTGGATTAGTGCAAAACTTTGCAGAAATGCTGATAGAGTTTGTTGATAACCAAGTTAAAGATAGTTTTCATGGCAACAGTAAATTAATCGCGCCCTTGGCATTGACCATATTTTGCTGGGTATTTATGTGGAACTTTATGGATTTGTTCCCCGTTGATATTTTTCCGTTGGTTGGGTCGATGATGGGTATAGAATACCTGCGGGTTGTACCCAGTACGGATTTAAATGCGACATTTGCCATGTCTATTTCAGTATTCTGTTTGATTATTTTTTACAGCATCAAAATAAAAGGCCCTTGGGGCTTTGCCAAAGAGTTAATGTTTCAGCCTTTTGGCCCTTGGTTATTACCCTTCAACTTGCTGTTGAAGTTAGTAGAAGAAATTGCAAAACCCATCTCATTGGCGCTTCGTTTATTCGGAAACCTGTATGCGGGTGAGTTGATTTTTATTTTGATTGCCTTGCTGCCTTGGTACCTTCAACCGGTATTAAGTTTTCCTTGGGCAATCTTTCACATTTTAATTATTACGCTTCAAGCTTTTATATTCATGGTATTGACTATTGTTTACCTGAGTATGGCGCACGAAGATCATTAATTATTGTTTAACCATTTTTTATTTATTTTTTTAATCGTTTGGAGGTTTCATGGAAATTGCAAAATTAATTGCTGACGTACAAGGCATGACTGCTATTGCAGTAGGTCTGGTTCTGGGTATGGGCGCTTTAGGAACTGCGATAGGCTTTGGTCTGTTGGGTGGAAAATTTTTGGAAGGCGCTGCTCGTCAACCAGAAATGGTACCTATGCTGCAAGTAAAAATGTTTGTTGTTGCTGGTCTGTTGGATGCGGTAACAATGATTGGCGTTGGTTTGGCGTTGTTCTTTACTTTCGCAAACCCATTCCTGTCAGCTGTACAAGCTGCGGCTGCCGGTTAATTATACCGTCGTGTTAACTAGCAACAAGAGGAACGCATCGTGAGTATCAATGCTACTCTGATTGGGCAAATGATTACCTTTGCACTTCTGGTATGGTTTACCATGAAGTACATTTGGCCTCCCTTATTTGACTCTTTAGAAGAACGTAAAAAGAAAATTGCCGATGGTTTGGCTGCTGCTGAAAGAGGTCAGGAAGAAATTCTTCTGGCCGAGAAAAAAGCCAAGGGCGTTTTAAAAGAAGCCAAAGAACAGTCTTCAGAGATTGTTACCATGGCTCAGAAACGTGCAAATGAAATTGTTGAAGAATCAAAAGACACCGCTAAAAAAGAAGGCGAGCGTTTGATTATTGCAGCAAAAGCACAAATTGATCAAGAAATACAGCAAGCTAAAGAAGGTTTGCGTCAAGAAGTGGCAGATTTGGCGTTAAGTGCTGCAGAACAGATTCTGGGTGCAGAAATTGATAAAGCCAAGCACCAAGATATCGTTAGCAAAGTCTCAAATCAATTAGGATAGGCAGCATAATGAGCGAACAGGCAACATTAGCAAGGCCTTACGCAGCCGCAGTGTTTAAAAGAGCCAAGGAAACTGATACGACCGCAACTTGGTCACAGAGCTTGGCTTTTATGTCGGCTGTCCTAAAGAATGAAGATATTTCTGTGGTCATTGATAACCCCAAAGTTAATAAAGAAAGGTTATCAGCACTGATGCTGGATATTTGCCAAGAGCATATTAATGAAGAGAATGAAAATTTTCTAAAATTGCTGGTTCATAACAATCGATTAATGTTGTTGCCCACTATTGCCAAGCTTTTTGAAGCTTATAAAGCAGAAGACGAGGGTTATGTCGAGGTTGAAGTATTTACCGCTTATGCGCTCTCAAAAGAAGCAAAGCAAAACTTTACGGCAACACTTGAAAAGACCCTTGGCAAAAAAATCCTTATGAATGTAGCCGTTGATAAGTCATTAATTGGTGGTGTTCTCGTACGGGCAGGCGACAGAGTCATTGACGGATCTATTAAAGGCCGGCTTCAACACATGCAAAAAGCGCTACAGTGAAAGTGAGAAAAAGCACATGCAACTAAATCCATCTGAAATAAGTGATCTGATTAAAAAGAAGATCGAAAACTTCGACTTAAGTGCCGAAGCGCATACAGAAGGTACCGTAGTCAGTGTGACTGACGGTATTGTAAGAGTACATGGTTTATCTGAAGCTATGCAAGGCGAGATGCTTGAATTCCCGGGCAACACCTTTGGCATGGCACTTAATCTTGAAAGAGATTCAGTCGGTGTGGTGATATTAGGTTCATATCAGCATATCACTGAAGGCGATACCGTAAAATGTACCGGAAAAATTTTGGAAGTACCTGTTGGTGAGGCATTGCTGGGGCGTGTAGTTGACGCACTGGGTAATCCAATTGACGGCAAAGGTGCAATTGATACCACCGAAACGGCTCCTATTGAAAAAATCGCACCGGGTGTAATTGCCCGTCAGTCAGTTGATCAGCCCGTACAATTGGGTTTAAAATCAATTGATGCGATGATTCCGGTCGGTCGTGGACAGCGTGAATTGATTATTGGTGACAGACAAACCGGTAAAACAGCGATTGCGATTGATGCCATCATTAATCAAAAAGGTACAGGCATTAAATGTATCTATGTCGCTATCGGTCAAAAACGTTCATCCATTGCCAACGTGGTTCGCAAATTGGAAGAACATGGCGCAATGGCGCATACCATTATTGTTGCGGCATCAGCATCTGAATCAGCGGCACTACAATTTATCGCACCGTATACTGGCTGTTCAATGGGTGAGTTTTTTAGAGATCGTGGTGAAGACGCCCTGATTATCTATGATGATTTAACCAAGCAAGCGTGGGCTTATCGCCAAGTCTCTTTATTGTTACGTCGTCCACCCGGTCGTGAAGCGTATCCAGGTGACGTGTTTTATTTACATTCGCGTTTGTTGGAAAGAGCCTCACGTATTAACGCGGCTGAAGTTGAAAAACTGACTGGCGGTCGGGTAAAAGGTAAAACCGGTTCATTGACGGCATTGCCAATTATTGAAACCCAAGGTGGTGACGTATCTGCTTTCGTACCGACTAACGTAATTTCTATTACCGATGGTCAGATCTTTCTTGAAAGCAACTTGTTTAACTCAGGTATCCGTCCTGCTGTAAATGCTGGTTTGTCGGTATCGCGAGTCGGTGGCGCAGCACAGACAAAAATCATCAAGAAATTAGGTGGTGGTACCCGTCTTGATTTGGCGCAATACCGCGAGTTAGCGGCTTTTGCCCAGTTTGCTTCGGATTTGGATGAAAGCACCCGCAAGCAAATTGAACGTGGCCAACGGGTTACGGAATTAATGAAGCAAAATCAATATTCGCCGATGTCAGTCGCGCAAATGGCGGTTTCATTGTTTGCTGCTAATGAAGGTTTCCTTGATAGCATAGAAGTAAACAAGGTACTGGACTTTGAAGCTGCTTTACAGTTGTACATGAAATCAGAGCAATCTGAGTTAATGAGCAACATTAATGCAACTGGCGATTTTAGTAATGAAATTAGCAGTGGAATAAGAACTGCTATTGAAACTTTCATTAATACTCATAGTTGGTAAAAGGGTCTTCAAATGGCTGTTGGTAAAGAAATACGCACAAAGATCGCGAGTATCAAGAATACTCAAAAGATCACTCGGGCAATGGAGATGGTTGCTGCGAGTAAAATGCGTAAAACAAAAGACAGAATGCAGGCAACAAGGCCCTATTCTATAAAAATTGGCAAGATTATCAAACATTTGGCTCAGGCCAATCCAGAGTATAAACACCCTTACCTGATTGCACGCGATGTAAAGCGGGTAGGGATTATTTTGGTAAGTTCTGATAGAGGCTTGTGTGGTGGGCTAAATTCTAACTTGTTCAGAAAGACGCTAACCCAGTTGGTACAATGGAAAAACGCAAATATTGAAGTCGATGTTTGTGCCATTGGCACAAAAGCTTCAGGCTTTTTTAGCAACCTGAAAGTTAATGTGGTCGGTCAGGTTTCTAAATTAGGTGACGCTCCGCATCTGAATGACATAGTCGGCGTCATTAAAATAATGCTGGATGCCTACCAAGAAGGCAGAATCGATGAATTGTATGTGGTTAGCAATGAATTTGTGAACACCATGACTCAGCGGCCTACTGTTGAACAGTTACTTCCTGTAGTCGCCTGTGAACTTGACGAAAATCTGAATGGTCATTGGGACTATATTTATGAGCCTGACGCTAAAGAAGTTTTGGATCATCTATTGACTCGTTTTATAGAATCCAAAATTTACCAGGGGCTGGTTGAAAATAATGCCTGTGAACAGGCAGCCAGAATGGTGGCTATGAAGAGTGCTTCGGATAACGCAGGCAATCTTATTGGTGAGTTGCAATTGATTTACAACAAAGCCAGACAAGCCGCGATCACTCAGGAAATTTCAGAAATTGTTGCCGGTGCCTCTGCTGTTTAAGGCTCTCTTGAGCTTAATCGAAGGCCCCAAGCAAAATGACACAACACTTAGAGGACAACTCAATGAGTTCGGGTAAAATCGTTCAAATTATCGGCGCGGTCGTTGACGTGGAATTTTCACGTGCAGACCTGCCAAAAGTATATGATGCCTTAAACGTAGAAGGCAAAAATCTGGTATTGGAAGTACAACAGCAATTAGGTGACGGCGTAGTCAGAACCATTGCCATGGGTAGTACCGATGGCTTAAGTCGCGGTTTACAGGTTACCAATACTAATGCACCTATTTCTGTACCCGTGGGTAAAGAAACTTTAGGTCGTATTATGAACGTCTTGGGCGAACCCATCGACGAAAAAGGTCCTATCGGCGAACAAGTTAAATGGGGCATCCACCGTGAAGCGCCTAGTTATGCAGAACAAGCGGCTGCTAACGAATTGTTGGAAACCGGCATTAAAGTTATCGATTTGGTCTGCCCCTTTACCAAAGGTGGTAAAGTCGGATTATTCGGTGGCGCGGGTGTTGGTAAAACCGTTAACATGATGGAGTTGATTCGTAACATCGCTATCGAGCACAGTGGTTATTCTGTGTTTGCGGGTGTTGGCGAACGTACTCGTGAAGGTAATGACTTCTATCACGAAATGACGGATTCAAACGTAATCGACAAAGTATCGCTGGTTTACGGACAAATGAACGAGCCACCGGGAAACAGACTGCGCGTTGCGTTGACTGGTTTAACCATGGCGGAATATTTTCGTGATGAAGGTCGTGACGTTCTGTTTTTCGTTGATAACATCTATCGTTATACACTGGCAGGAACTGAAGTATCAGCACTGTTGGGTCGTATGCCTTCAGCCGTGGGTTACCAACCGACACTGGCCGAAGAAATGGGTGTTTTACAAGAACGCATTACCTCAACAAAAACCGGTTCTATCACGTCTATTCAGGCGGTTTATGTACCAGCGGATGATTTGACTGATCCATCACCTGCAACCACTTTTGCCCATTTGGATGCGACTGTTGTATTGTCCCGCCAAATTGCCGAGTTAGGTATTTATCCTGCTATTGATCCATTGGACTCAACCAGTCGTCAGCTTGATCCTTTGGTTATCGGACAAGAGCATTATGATGTCGCACGTAGCGTTCAGGGTATTTTGCAACGCTACAAAGAATTGCGCGATATTATTGCCATTCTGGGTATGGATGAATTATCGGAAGAAGATAAATTGACCGTATCAAGAGCCCGTAAAATGCAACGATTCTTGTCTCAACCTTTCTTTGTTGCTGAAGTATTTACCGGTTCTCCTGGTAAATATGTATCTTTGAAAGATACTATTGCCGGTTTTAAAGGTATTATTGCCGGCGAGTACGATACTATTCCTGAGCAGGCTTTTTATATGGTCGGTACCATAGATGAAGTGCTTGAGAAAGCACGGGCAATGCAAGGATAATAGTTTGGTCTGCCAGTTTAATCGCTGGGATCGGATTGAAATCTTGAGAAAGCAAAGACATTAAAAAGCTAATAAATGTTTCTCCCCGCCTTGCAGTGGGGGGAATATTGAAACAGGTAAAAAAATGACCATGACCGTACATGTAGACATCGTAAGCGCAGAAAAGGAGATATTTTCCGGATTGGCGGAAATGGTATTTGCTCCGGCTGAACTTGGCGAAGTGGGTATTTCACCTCGACATGCCCCCATGATAACAAAGCTTAATGCCGGTGAAGTTCGGGTAAAAGTGAGCGATACCGAAAGTTATCCCTTCTTTATATCCGGTGGACTTTTAGAGGTACAGCCTCATTTAGTCACCATTTTGGCTGACACCGCGATTAGGGCAAAAGATATTGATGAAGCGGCGGCACTGGATGCCAAGGCTAAAGCAGAAGAAGCGCTGACTGATAAGTCCGGTAAAATTGATTATGCAACAGCTCAGGCGGAATTGGCACAAGCTGTTATGCAATTAAGAACCCTGGACAGACTTAGAAAGCGTGGTGGATAACGGTAGAGATGCGCGTTTTTTGCAAGTTGGATAAAACGTGGCCTACAAATTAAAAAAACCCGATAACGTAACGATTACGTTATCGGGTTTTTTTGTATAACAGGATATGAAATGAAAATAACGACTATTATTCTTGCCGCAGGTAAAGGTACGCGTATGCGTTCCGAGCTTCCCAAAATTTTACATAA
Source organism: Methylococcaceae bacterium (assembly GCA_037129595.1). Classification (GTDB taxonomy): domain Bacteria; phylum Pseudomonadota; class Gammaproteobacteria; order Methylococcales; family Methylomonadaceae; genus Methylobacter_C. Next base: position 8,050 of record JBAXUR010000037.1, read on the forward strand.
CATCGCCAATAGACCCTTGCTTCAGCATGTTTATGACACGAGTTGTCAACTTGATAACAATACCATTAAGATTGTTTATGGTCATGGCGCGGATTTGGTCAGGGATACTTTAAAGGATATAGAGGCGAGCTGGATTGAACAAAAACAGCAATTAGGTACGGGTCATGCGGTGCAACAGGTTAGCGATCAAATTGCCGATACCGATATCGTTTTAATTCTATATGGTGATGTTCCTTTATTAAAACTGACAACAGTAAAGCAATTAATAGCAAACGTTAATAACCAGTCTCTGGCATTACTGACTGTCAACCTTGATAATCCAACCGGTTACGGCAGAATAGTAAGAGATGCATCCGGACAAGTTACTAAAATTGTTGAAGAAAAAGATGCTTCAGCGTCTGAAAAACTGATTAATGAAGGTAATACCGGCATCATGGCGGTGCAAGGCAAAGCATTAAAAAAATGGTTGAGCCAGTTAAATAATAATAATGCCCAAGGCGAATATTATTTAACGGATGTTATTGAAATGGCCGTTGCGGATGGTATTACGGTGGTAACCAATCAGCCGGAATCGGTTGATGAAGTCTTGGGCGTTAATAATCGTATCCAGCTGAGTCATCTGGAACGTGTCTATCAGCAAGAGCAGGCGAACCAATTAATGGAGCTCGGTGTTACCTTGGCCGATCCAGCCCGATTTGATCTAAGAGGCTCATTTGAAAAGCTGGGGATTGATATCGTCGTTGATGTTAATGTTATAATCGAAGGTAAAAACAGCATCGGCAATAACGTCAAAATAGGTGCCAATACCCATATAAAAGATTCCATTATTGGCGATAACGTGCAAATTTTGGCTAATTGTGTCATAGATAACGTAGTGATAGGGCAGGGTAGTAAAATTGGGCCTTTTGCCAGGCTACGTCCAGAAACAGTTTTAGCTGAAAATGTACATATTGGTAATTTTGTAGAAGTAAAAAAATCATCAGTAGCGGCATCCAGCAAAATAAACCATTTAAGCTATATTGGTGATGCTACTGTAGGTAAATCCGTTAATATTGGTGCCGGAACCATTACCTGCAATTATGATGGGGTCAATAAATTTAGAACCGTTATTGAAGATGGCGCTTTTATTGGCTCGGATACCCAGTTAGTCGCCCCGGTAATCATAGGCAAAAATGCCACCATAGGTGCCGGCTCAACAATCACGAAAGACAGTCCTGAAAATCAGTTGACCCTCAGTAGAGCAAAACAGGTTTCTGTCACTGGCTGGCAACGACCTGTTAAACACGACTAGATGGATACAGTAGATAGCGTCATGTCTGGAACAATTACCGAGGAAAAATAATATGTGTGGAATTGTAGGTGGAATAGCGCAGCGGAATATAGTGCCCATATTATTGGAGGGATTGAAGCGCTTGGAATATCGTGGTTATGATTCAGCGGGTTTGGCAGTTATCGACAATCAAATAATCTACCGAAAAAGAGAACTGGGGAAAGTCAAAGGGCTTGAGGCATTATTACAGGCTGATCCCGTTTCTGGCACTATCGGTATAGCCCATACCCGATGGGCAACTCACGGCAAGCCCAGCACAGCCAACGCGCATCCCCATGTGTGCAGGGACAAAGTAGCCGTTGTGCATAACGGTATTATTGAAAATCATGAGCGCCTGCGAGGCGCGTTGATAGAAAATGGCTACCAGTTTACTTCAGAAACGGATACTGAAGTGATCGTGCATCAGATTTATGAGGCCATGGAAACCACAGATGGTTTGTTAAATGCCGTCAAACTGACCATAAAAAAACTCGAAGGTGCGTATGCCCTGGGGATAATAAGTACTGCTGAACCCGAAACATTAATCGCCTGCAGGAAGGGTAGTCCGTTGGTTATTGGTGTGGGTATTGGCGAATATTTTATCGCTTCTGATGTAGCGGCATTGCTCCCGGTTACCCAGCGCTTTATCTTTCTGGAGGATGGTGACATAGCCTCAATAAATATCAATAAACTGGTTATTTATGATGTCAACGATCAGGTTGTTAGTCGCCCGATTAAAGAAAGTCAACTAACTGCTGATTCGGTTGATAAGGGCGATTATCGCCATTACATGCTGAAAGAAATATATGAACAGCCTTTTGCCATTTCGCAAACGTTGGAAGGGAGATTCGTTAATAATCGCCTTCAAGAAAGCTCTTTTGGCTATAAGGCCGCAGAAGTATTTAACAACATAAAATCAATACAAATTTTAGCGTGTGGCACTAGCTATCATGCCGGTCTGGTTGCACGCTACTGGTTTGAAAAACTGGCTCGCGTTCCCTGCAATATTGAAGTGGCCAGTGAATTTCGTTACAGAAGCCCCGTATTGGCAGCCGATACCTTGATTGTCACCATCTCACAATCGGGCGAAACAGCGGATACCTTGGCGGCACTGCAAGAAGCTAAAAAGCTGGGTGCAAAATATTCCTTGGCAATCTGTAATGTTCCTGAAAGCTCACTCGTGAGAGAATCTGATCTGGTATTAATGACGCGTGCAGGCCCTGAAATTGGTGTTGCATCAACCAAAGCCTTTACGACACAGCTGGTAACATTGATGCTGTTGGTTATTGCTATTGGTAGACGCTTTCAACTATCTGAACAATTGGAACAAAAAATCACCTCGGAATTATTCCGTTTGCCAGGAAATATTGAATCTGTATTAAAGTTGGATGATGAAATTAAACTATTAGCCGAGCAATTTGCCGAAAAACAACATGCCTTGTTTTTGGGCAGGGGAACGCATTACCCGATTGCTATGGAAGGCGCGTTAAAGTTGAAAGAAATCTCCTATATTCATGCCGAGGCTTATCCCGCAGGCGAGCTAAAACATGGTCCCTTGGCTTTAATAGATGCGGATATGCCGGTTATTACCGTTGCACCCAACAACAGTCTGCTGGAAAAGTTAAAATCCAATATCCAGGAAGTAAGTGCCAGAGGTGGGCAATTAATTGTTTTTATGGATGAAACCCTGGCTTCTTCTTCATCGGATGATAATGTACAAATTATAAAAGTACCGCAAGTTGAAAACGAGATTTCACCCATCGTTTATACTATTCCGTTACAGCTATTATCCTACCATGTCGCTGTCTTAAAAGGCACGGATGTAGACCAGCCCAGAAATCTTGCCAAGTCCGTTACGGTCGAGTAAAGTTATATCGGCTATGCTCACCGAGGTCATGTTTGCGGAAAATGGTCAATGTGGCCGCGCGGTGTGTAACAATCAGTTTGCAGTTTTTTGTCCAAAAGCGGGTGATTATGGACAAAATAGTTTCGCTTGAGGCAGAATATTATATGAATGTTTTTGGAGGATAAATGCGACTTTTACTGGTTGAAGATGATGAAATACTGGGCGATGGTTTGGTTGCCGGCTTAAAGATGGAAGGTTATGCGGTTGATTGGCTAACCAATGGCAAATTGGCTGATGAGGCTTTAAAACTCAATACTTATGAGCTGATTGTATTGGATCTTAATTTGCCCGATATGGATGGCATGGCTATTTTGAAAGCGTTAAGAAGTCGTAAAGACGAAACGCCAGTGATGGTGTTAACCGCTAAAGACACGATTCCTGACCGGGTGTTGGGCTTGGATAGTGGTGCGGATGATTTTGTTATTAAACCGTTTGAGCTGGATGAAGTTTGCGCCCGGTTAAGGGCGTTGGCAAGAAGGAGCGAGGGCAGAAGTGCGCCAACTATTGAGTATAAAGATATTGTCTTGGATCCCGCCTCTCATTTGGTTACTTTTAACAATGAAAAGGTAGAGTTGTCGCAAAAAGAATTTGAGATACTGAGTTTTTTGATGAGCAACATCGGCAAGGTGGTTTCCCGTTCCAGGCTTGAAGAAAGTCTTTACTCATGGGAATCTGATGTAGAAAGTAATACAGTTGAAGTTCACATTCATTATCTTAGAAAAAAGCTCGATCCAACGCTAATTCGTACCGTTAGGGGCGTCGGCTACATCATTGATAATGATGACGAGCTATGAATTATTCTCTTCGGCAATTATTGCTGATCAGTTTGCTTTCTGCCTCCATGCTTATTTGGGGCATTGCCGCTTATGTTAGTTATAAAGTAACGCGTGACGAAGTCGCCAATCTGTTTGATGCGGAATTGGCACAATCAGCTAAAGTGCTTAATGCATTTGTCGAAAGTCTGCTACGGGAAGGTTCGTTGTCCGGGCACTGGAGCCAAGAACAGGAAAAAGCCGACGAGATCTTGCACACTTACGCTTTAAAACGTAAGTTTAAAAGTAAAAGCGCTTTTCAGTTGTGGTCAGAGGATGATGGTTTGCTGCTGCGCTCAACAAACGAATCCGCATTTTCAGTGCATGGCTTTAATCAAACCAATATTGATGAGCAGTTATGGCCCATTTTTGATGATCTGCTACAAGCTAATGCCTTGGGTCATAAATACGAAAGAAAAATTGCCTTTCAGTTATGGTCCAAGAGTGACGGCCTAATGTTGCGCTCTGATAGTGCCCCTATGTTTGCTTTTGCTTCGTCAGATCATGGTTTTAGTGAAACCAAGATTGATGATTATGTGTGGCACGTTTTCAGCATTACCAATTCAACCGGTGAGTATATTATCCATGTCGGTCAGAAAGAAGAGATTCGTGCAGAATTAACGGATGAAATCTCCTCACAATTAGTTACCCAGTTTCTGATTGGTTTGCCCTTTTTAGGGTTGGTTATCTGGTTTATTGTCGGTTTATCCTTAAAACCCATCAATAGATTGGAAAAAGCACTCGCTAAGCGCGAAGCCAGTTACCTTAAACCACTTTCTATCAAAAGGCTGCCCAATGAAATTGTGCCTGTGGTTAATGAGATCAATAATCTCTTTGTCCAGCTTGAACAGGCTTTTGAACATGAGCGCCGCTTTACCGCTGATGCCTCTCATGAATTAAGGACGCCATTAGCAGGGTTATTGACACAAGCGCATGTCGCCTTAAGAACAACCGATGAAGAAGTCCGTAAGCAGGCGCTTTCTCGCATTAAGCAAGGCGTTAATAAAATGACTTATATGGTTCAGCAATTGTTGACTTTTTCGCGCATTGAATCCAATACGGAGTTTTTAACCAAACAAAATACCATGGTAAGTCGTGAAGTGATTCATGTGATTGCCGAATTGGAACCTGAGGCGCATAAAAAACAGATTTTGATGGAGTTTGTTGAAGATAATCCTGTCCCCATTATTGTTAACGGGCCGTTGGTTTCAATTTTGATTCGGAATATTATTGATAACGCGATTAAATATACGCCCGCTAAAGGCAATGTATTAATAACGGTGACCGGGCAGGAGAAATATTTACAAATTTGTGTTGAAGATTCCGGGCCTGGCATATCACCTGATCAATATGAAAAGTCTCTGGAGCGTTTTCATCGTTGCGTTGAAACGGCCAATACAGCAAAGGGCACGGGGTTGGGATTTTCCATCGTGCAACGTATTGCTGCTATTCATAATGCCGACCTGATTTTAGGCGTGTCGCAATTTGGCGGACTCAAAGTGACGGTATTATTTCCACTGCCCATCAGACCGGAAGATAAATCGTGGCAGAAGAAATTAAGTTTTTTTAGTATCAGAAAAAGCACTTGAACTGATTACGTTACTTTATAAAAACTAGTCCACAAAAAGCACGAAAAATGTTTTACGGCAATTCCGAAAAATGGTCGACAGTAGTCAGTTAGGAAGAGACCGTCTGTTTGGCAATAACAGACAGGTTTCCATTTGTAAGTGCTACTAAAGACCTTTAAATATTTGCAATAAAACCATCGACGTAAATCTTCTTAGAATCATTTCTATCTTTATCTAATCTTAATCAAGCCTATAGGTTTCCTCTCATCTTGTTTATGTAAACTACCCGCAGTCGTAAACTTAAGCGTAAAGCCGACTTCAAACTAAATAATACAAGAAGTAATAATTTACTGGTGATTGGAAATGAATAATGAACTTTTGATAAATCAAGCCCAACATCTTTTTGTTATGTTGAATACCAAGCAAAAAGAATCAGGCTTAGAAAACAGGATGGGGTTTGATCGTCTTTACCCTATCGTAAGACGCGCCTTCCGCCGCTATCAGCGTCGACTAAGAGGCTCTGCCGAAACAGAATGCCTATTTTAAACGTTTTCATTCAGAGTTTAGGCAGCAATGGAACAGAAAATTCGGTTAAGTATTTGAAAAGATAGATTATAAAATAAGGAAAATATACTTATATCCATCGAAATATATACCTCCATCACTAGAGTTGAATTGCAATTTAAAAAAACTTTTCACTTTCATACGAGGACTTGTTCATGAACAATTTTTATAAAGATATTTTTATAGGGGCTGTATTTGTATTAGGCCTCATTAGCTTTATTTTGAGGAAATTTATCATTGCATCGACGTTGATTGCAGCAGCCATTTCAAGTAACGTTAATTCAAGCCGTAAACAGAGTAATACTGTACACTTCTCCTTCGACTAATTCCTTTGCCTGAATAGCTTAATCAAGCGACTATGCCCTTTTTTGAAAAAAATATGAAAAAATATAAATTATCAGCAATGGTGGTGCTTTCTGTATTAGCCACTGGATGTGCATCCGTAAGTGGCTGGCGGCCTATTGTCGATCCTCGCATGGATCAACATCCAGAAACCGTTCAGCGCGACACGGTAGAGTGTAAGGCTCTGGCAGATCAAGCATCGGATATAACGAAAGAAATCGGTATGGGCGCAGCTGTCGGAGCTGTTACTGGTGCAGCGGGTGGTGCAGCGGTTGGCGCTATAGCCGGTAGTGCTGCAACAGGTGCCGCAGGTGGTGCTCTTTTGGCTATTCCCGCTGGATTGTGGGAAGGATATCAAGCCAACGAGGACTTTAAGCGAGCATTCAAAACCTGTATGCGTCAGCGCGGCCATACACTGGTCAATTAAAGGAAAATTTGAAAAAGCTCTATTTGGGGCGAAGTAGTCGTTCCTGAAAAAAACGAACAGGCTGCGGAGGTGCAAATTAGGAAGAAAATGAAAAGAGTGAACCTGATGTACCTGCCAAATATCGATACAGCTTGAGTCTGAAATAGGGCAAAAATAATTTTGATTCCAAATGTCTTGAGAATAATCAATTATTCTCAGGAATATTGTCAAAACGAATAATTAAAAATACAGCTCAGCCAAAAGCAATGACTATACACAGCAGTTTAATTAGAATCCAGTCCACTTGATTGACGAGTATTCAACGGGGCACGGAATGGAGATAAAGATTTGGGTGGCGGTTTAAAATACTTATTTTAATGCAACCACGTGCCCCTTCCATCCATAAAAAGCAATATAACCATAACAAAGAACAGGGATAAAAAAAGCGCTTTGAATGCCTATCCTATCGGCAAAAAAACCTTGCACAACCGGTAGAATAGCTCCGCCGACTATTGCCGCGCATAAAATTCCCGAACCTTGTCCTGTGTGCTTCCCCAAGCCGGTAACCGCCAATGAAAAGATGGTTGGAAACATGATGGAATTAAACAGACCTACAGAAAGAATTGCCCATACGGCTAAAGAACCGCTGCTTGTGATGGTTATTAAAACCAGTATAGTTGCTGTTAGCGCATTAAATACCAGCGCTTTACCCGGCTGAATTTTTTGCATGACGGCCGCGCCGACAAATCGCCCAAGCATCGCGCCGCCCCAGTAAAACGAGACATACTTGCCGGCTTCCTGTTCGGCTAAACCGGCAATGGTAGACTCGCCCAGAAAGTTAATCAGAAAACTGCCAATGCAAACTTCACCGCCGACATAAACAAAAATGGCAATGGCTCCCAACACCAGATGCTTATAACCCCAGGCACTGTCATGTCGGTCATTGAAAGCGTACTTTACCGTGTTGACAGTCGGTGGTTCGACCGGCTTAATTTCAGGTAATTTGATGATGGCAAAAATAATCGCTACACAAAATAAAACCGCAGCCAGAAACAAATAAGGATTTTGTACGGCTGCCGCTTGTGCAGCTTGATAAGTCGATAATTGATCAGCATTGAGTAAGTTGATTTCTTCTGCGCTTTTAACCGCCGTTGAAAGAATCAATAAGGCGCCAAAATAAGGGGCAATAGTCGTGCCCAGAGAATTAAAAGCCTGAGTCAGGGTTAATCGACTTGAGGCGGTTTCGGGTTTTCCTAAAATGGTCACGTAGGGATTGGCTGCAACCTGTAATAAAGTAATTCCGGAGGCCAAAACAAAAAATGCGGCTAAAAACAAGGGATAGGAATGCCTGCCTGCGGCCGGATAAAATAACAAACAGCCTATGCCGGCTATTGATAAACCGGCAATGATTCCGCCTTTGTAATTGATTTTTTCAACCAGATAACCACTGGGAACTGACACCACAAAATAAGCGGTAAAAAAGCAAAATTGAACCAACATGGCTTGCGTGTAGCTTAAAGTAAATACCGATTTTAAATGCGGAATCAGAATATCATTTAAGCAGGTTATAAAGCCCCAGATAAAAAACAGCGACGTTAACAGGGTTAAGGAGCCAAAATAAGGATTTTTATGGATGTCATTCGGTAAATTATCCGGTGACATTTTTGCGTCAGTTACTTTGGCCATGTAAACCTTGTCTTATTTTGTGACTGAGAAATTAGCCGTTTCATTACCGACCATCACTTTAAAATCGCCCAGCTCAACAATTCGCTTAAGCTCAACACCAATAAATGACAAGTCGTGAGGCGTTAAGGTGAAGCTTAAATTTTCTGTTTGACCCGGATTAAGTGCTATTTTTTTGAATGCTTTTAATTGTTTGTTGGGTCTTGTGACTGAAGCGGCAACATCATTAACATAAAGTAAAACCGTTTCCTTGCCTTTTAGCGATCCGGTATTTTTAACCGTCACGGTAACATTGATACTTTCACTGTTGGTAACTTTGTCTTTTTCCAGGTGTAAGCCGCTAGTTTGAAACGTGGTATAACTTAAACCGTGGCCAAACGGATATAACGGATAATAGGTGTTCTGCTCAAACGATTCGATGGGTTTGTAATCATACGGCGTAATGCCGTTGGTCTCTCTGGGATAGGTAACAGGTAGTTTGCCATCGGGATTATAATCACCGTATAAAATATCGGCAATGGCAACACCACCCTCCATACCCGGTAAAAACCCCAAAACAACTCCGGAAACCTGTTCGGCAATGGACGTAATAATCCGTGGGCGGCCGCCCAAGGTAACCAGAATAACCGGTTTTCCGGTTGCTATCATGGCCTTGGCGAGATTAATTTGAGCTTGATCAAGTTCTAATGAGCCAATATTCCCCGCCGTTTCTGTATAGGGTTTTTCACCCAAACACAATACTATCGTGTCGTGGTTTTTAGCTTCCTTAACCGCTTTTTGAACATCAATAGGGTCATTAAATGAATTTCCCCCTACAAATGTCACTTTTCCGGTGGACTTTTTTTGGATGGCTTCCAAAACTGTTAATTTGTCCTGAGGATATAAACTTTCATCATCGCCCTGCCAGGTAATTGTCCAACCGCCATTCATCACACTTAATAAATTTGCGGTAGGGCCGGTCACCAAAATACTGGATTCTTTTTTTAGTGGTAGCGTGTTGTTGGTATTTTTAGCAAGAATAATGGATTCCCTGGCTGCCTGACGGTTAACTTCGACATCCTCAGCTTGTTGGACGTTTTTTTCTACCGGTAAAAGCGGCGCGTTGGGTTCAAATAATCCTGCCTTAAATTTTACGCCAAGAATCCGAGATACGGCTTCATCTATTCGGGATAGTGGCACTTCTCCAGATTTAACTAGTTCAATCAACAGGTTATAAAATGAAAAATCAAACGGCACCATGCTCATATCAATGCCCGCCATTACCGCAATTTTAACGGCTTCTTTTTCCGAAGCAGCCAATTTGTCTCGCGTATAAAGGCGCTGAATATCCGCCCAGTCAGAAACGGTAAAGCCGGTAAAACCCAGTTCATCGCGTAAAATCGTGGTGAGATAATGATAATTTGCGTGTCCCGGAATACCGTCAACTTCAGCCGAGTTAACCATAATCGTTGGTGATCCGGCTTTAATACCGGCTTCAAACGTGGGCAGGAAATATTCACGAAGCATTCTTTCGCCAATCCAGGCCGGCGTCCGGTCTTTGCCGTTAATGGGAAAACCGTAACCCACATAATGCTTCAAGCAGGTCAGGGCTTTATTTTGCGCAGAAAAATCATCGCCTTGATGACCTTTTATAAAAGAGGTACCCAAAACAGTCGCCAGATGAACATCTTCACCATAAGTTTCCCATAAGCGTGGCCAAAGTGGCTGGCGGCCAATATCCATCACCGGCGAAAAATTCCATTGCAGCCCGGAAACCCGTAGCTCTCGCGCAGTAATTTCGCCTTCCTTGAAGCTTAGGTCAGGGTTAAAAGTAGCCGCCATGCTAATGGCTTGCGGAAACAACACCGAGTTTTTTGTATAAGTGGCACCATGAATGGCATCAATTCCGTAAATCACCGGGATTTTTAAACGGGTTTTTGTGGCCACAGCTCGCACTGTTTCCAGCATTTTTTGCCAGGTCTCAACGGATTGTGCTTTGTTGTTTGGCGTATACGGCGTGTTAAGAATGGAACCCACATGGTGTTTTAAAATGGCATCTTCCAGCTTTGCCAGATCAACGGGATCCTCGGCATGTTGCTCTTCCGGAACAGCAACAGCAATGAAGTCAATCTGCGTCATTTGTCCTACTTTTTCTTCAAGCGTCATGCTGGCCAGCAGCTGCTTGACTTTGTTCCCTACTTCCGTGCTTGTTTCTTGATGGTTCACAGAACACCCCGCTATGGCAAATAGTGTAAAAATTAAAACGATATTTTTTAGCTGCAATTTTTTTCCTGATGATTGATTTTATCTAAAATGTGCTGGTTCCGGCACTTAAGGTGATTTCTGGAGAATATTTTACCCATTAAAAGTAGAATTTTCCCAATCAAGAAAACGATTGGATTCGTCTAATGGGTAAGTTCTTTTGCAGAAATCACCTAAGATAAAAGGACGCTTAATGTGGTACGCATCCGTAAACTTGCAAAGTATAACATCGCCGCTCTCTGTACCAACAAATGCGTAGTCATGATTTTGCTTTTTCTGAACGGCACTATGATCTCTGCCGGTAAAAAATCACTAATGTCAGCGCGGCTTTAATTTTAGAATAGTGTGGGACTGGGTGTGATGATTAAAAACCGAGCCTAAAATGATTGACTGTTATGGCCCGCTACGCACATTAGCAGTAGCCAGATAAATCTCGCTAATGAAGAAAATCAAGGCCAAAATCAAGCTCAACATCGCAGCGATAAACAACGAAGCGATCGGGGTTGACATGTTAATGCTAATAAACGAATCAAAAAAAAGAACGGCAATCACTGAACAGATTAACAGAACACAGGCGGTGCATAACCCAATCGCCCGATTGATAAAGCGCATCCTTTTTGTCAGTAGTGCCAATTCGTCATGAACCTCTTGGTCTTGTGTTTCCTGCTGGAAGGACAAAAGTTTGTTGTGTAAAAAACGGGAGCGGTCAATAATGCGTGCCAAACGGTTTGTTAACACTGACAAAATACTGGCAACGCCGGTAAGTAAAAAGACTGGGGCAACTGCAAGCTGAATGGCATGAGCAATGTTGGTAGTGGGAATTTCAGTGAACATAGTGAATTTTGCAGGCGAGTGGTGATTGCATTTTTTTAAGTTTATTCAGTGCAACAGGCAACGCTATTGCACCGAATGGACGTGTTTTTATTTTTATGGAACACGGATGACACTGATTATACGGATTTCAAAGGATTTTATTTTTACTCGAAAAAAGCTTTTAAATCCAAGTGCTTGTCAATCAAGATGCCGCCAATGCCTGTTCCAGGTCTTCCAGAAGGTCGTCGATATGCTCAATGCCAATGGACAGGCGGACCATTTCTTGGGTAACGCCAGCCTTAACCAATTCTTCGGGGGACAATTGCCGATGCGTGGTGGATGCGGGATGACAAGCCAGCGATTTGGCATCGCCGATATTGACCAGTCGGGTGAATAGTTTTAAAGCGTCCTGAAAATTCTCGCCCGCCTTACGACCTTCTTTTAAGCCAAAGGTGAGAATGCCCGAAGCACGTCCGTCCATGTATTTATCAACCAGAGGCTTGTCTGGATGATCATCAAGTCCGGCGTAATTAACCCATGCCACTTTGCTGTGGTTTTGCAGAAATTGCGCGACTTTTACGGTGTTGTCACAAATCCTGTCCATGCGCAGCGCCAGTGTTTCAATACCTTGCAGGATTAAAAACGAGTTAAAGGGTGAAATAGCCGCGCCGGTATTACGCAGCGGTACAACGCGTGCCCGTCCAATATAAGCGGCAGCTCCCAAGGCTTCGGTGTAAACCACGCCATGGTAGGAAACATCAGGTTCGTTAAGGCGACGAAAACGGTCTTTATGTTCAGCCCAAGGAAATTTGCCGCTATCAACAATGACCCCGCCAATGCTATTGCCATGACCGCCCAGATATTTTGTTAGTGAATGCACGACAATATCGGCACCGTGCTCAATCGGTCTGCACAGATACGGAGACGGTACGGTGTTATCTACAATCAAGGGTATGCCGTGACGGTGGGCAATGTCGGCCAGGATTTCAAAATCGGTAATGTTGCCCAGTGGATTGCCGACCGATTCGCAGAAAATAGCCTTGGTTTTGTCGTCGATCAATTGCTCGAAAGCAGCCGGGTCACGATAATCGGCAAAACGTACATTAATGCCGTATTGCGGCAAAGTGTGGGCAAACAGATTGTAAGTACCGCCATACAAAGTGGCCGCAGAAATGATGTTATCGCCCGCTTCGGCAATGGTCATGACGGCATAGGTAATGGCTGCCATACCGGATGCTACCGCCAGTCCTGCCAGACCGCCTTCCAGTTCGGCCACCCGCTTTTCAAGTACGTCAGTCGTTGGATTCATGATGCGGGTGTAGATATTACCGGCCACTTTCAGGTCGAACAAATCGGCGCCATGCTGGGTGTCGTCAAAGGCGAAAGAGGTGGTTTGATAAATAGGTACTGCCACTGCTTTGGTGGTTGGGTCGGGGCTGTAACCACCGTGTACGGCTATTGTTTCTAATTTCATGGAATCCACTTAGGGTCAGTATGACGTTGTAAAAGCATTCCCAACACAGTGGCATGGGAATGCGTATTTGACAAATTATTTTAAGACTTGCAGCGCACCTGACGGGCACTGTTTAACGATGGCAACGATCTCTTCTTCAGTTGCCTGGGTGCTATCGATAACGAATTCTCCCTCAACAACCTTGAAAACATCAGGCAATGCTTTAACACAAACACCGGCATGACTGCATTTGTTCTGATCCCACGTCACTTGCATAAAATATCTCCTTAACTTAATAGCGATTAAGCTTCAGCTGTAGTCGGGTCAATCATCGTTTTTATTTCGGAAATGCGATTGGCAGGAAATCCGCCCTGTTCAGCATGGGCTTTTACGGTTGCTTCATCGGGTGCAATATAAACACAGTAGACTTTATCATCTGTTACATAGCTTTCTACCCACTGAATTTTTGGCCCCATGTCCTTAAGAACACCGCATGATTTTTGCGATATGCCTTGCAGATCCTGTGCGGTTAATGCGCCTGCACCGGGAATTTCACGTTCGATAATATATTTTGGCATGGTAATGTCTCCTGGGTTAAATTAAAACGACTGGTCGTCTTTAAAAGTTATAATAATATCAGGCTTTAAAAAAATCATCCAATAAATTTTCGCAGCATTGCTTAAGCGGTGTGGAGGATTGTTCAATTTTCATTCTTAATAAAGCACCTTGCCACATATTAACCAATAAATCAGCCATTTCTTCTGCTGATTTGTCGGTTCTTACCGTCCCTTCCTGCTGCGCTTTAATTAAGCCTGTCTGCAATAAATCCCGATAACGATGTACCGCCGTTTGCAAAGATGTTTTACAAAGCTCACTGGTATCACCAATTTCGCCCATTAAATTACCTAATAAACAACCGCCTTTATAATCTGCTTTTTCTAATTCTGTAATCAGTTCATTAAAATAACACAGCAAAGCACTGAGGGCATCATGGTCCGGATTTTGTAAATGACCATTTAATTGATCTATGAAAGGATTTATATAGTGCTGAATGGCTTCCGCAGCAAAGTTCTCTTTGCTGCCAAAATAGTTGTAGAAAGAACCTTTGGGAATTTGCACGGCATCCAGAATTTCTTTCAGGCCTGTACCGTGATAACCTTGCTGCATCAGCAAAGTCACCCCTTGTTTTAACAGGTTTTCTCGATTGGTTAGTTTTTTTGATATTCTAGGCATAGCCCAATGATATGACTGACTGTCTTGTTTTGTCAAAAAATATTTGGGTTTGATTGCACGGCTACCAACTTTGTTAAGGAATATCGCCAATTGCTTGAAGAGTCCCAGGCAAACAAGGAAATATTGAAACGAGAAAATTATCGTTTACAGCATCGAATAGATGAGTTAGAAATTATCCTGAAGCAACGGAACGAGATTATTGATGAGTTTCAGCAAAGAGTTTATACGGCTCAGTCGGTGAAATTGTTGAAGTAATTGGCCATTAACGCCCATGCACAATTTTAGACTTAAAATCATTTTTTACGTGTGGATGTTGCCGAGAGGCTCAATTTTGCTACTGGCAAACCGATAATCAATACTCGCCACATAATATTTGATTTTATACGGCGTATTGCCGTATAATTTAACGATGAAAGAATCAAAACAACAAATAGCTCGTCTCGAAGCTCGTTTACCCGTGGATGTTTACGCGATGCTGAAACGTGCGGCAGAAATTCAAGGTCGGACATTGACGGATTTCGTTATTGCCGTAACAAGTGAAGCGGCACGGCAAACGATAGAAGCAACTGACATTATCCGTCTTTCGGTTAACGATCAGCGCCTTTTTGCCGAAAGTCTACTTAAGCCACCCGAACCAACACCTGCTCTACGTCGAGCCTTCGAAAAACACCGTGAACTCTTTGGTACTGAGTGAGCGCATCTTTTCGTCTTGAAGTTCTAAGTGGGGCGCATGACCGTTTGGCATTCGCCTGTGGAGAAGAACATCTTGATCGCTATTTCCAATTACAAGCCTCACAAGATATCCGTCGTCGTATCGCGAACTGCTTTGTAGCTATTGACGTAGCAACCGCTAAAGTCGCGGCATATTGCACGATTGCCTCAGCCAGCATTCCAACTCATGATTTACCTGTCGAACTTACTCAGCGGTTACCCCGTTACCCGACTATCCCCACCGTCCGTATCGGACGCTTGGCTGTGGACATGCGTTTTCAGGGGTTCGGCTTAGGAAAAGCTTTATTAGCCGATGCGGCCATAAAAGCCATAGACGCAGCGCCTGCAACATTTGCTCTTTTAGTCGATGCCAAAAACGAACAAGCGGTGACTTTTTATAAGCACCACGGTTTTCAGCAGCTTGAAAGTTCCCCTAGAATCTTGTTTTTACCTTTAGCCACGGCTGAAAAAATACTGCTTGATCTGAAGACTACCTGATAAACCCCTTAACATGTTGATTGAAAAATTGGTTAAATGAGCCAAGCCGATTGATGTCATGGGATCTTTAAGCAGCACTGTTCGTGTTGTTCTCAAGCGAAACCGTTACGCCATAAG
This sequence comes from Methylococcaceae bacterium, assembly GCA_037129595.1. Taxonomy (GTDB): domain Bacteria; phylum Pseudomonadota; class Gammaproteobacteria; order Methylococcales; family Methylomonadaceae; genus Methylobacter_C. Next base: position 23,706 of record JBAXUR010000037.1, read on the forward strand.
GCACGGTTGTGTGAGCAACATGCCAGTAGATTACATAATTGGTGACCTCTATCATATTTCATCCCATAAGCTTTTGCGGTTTTTTGTTGGCATTCAGCTGGAATATTTGGATCAAGAAAAAAATTGTTATAGCGTTTGGCATTGCCATTATCATGCTGCGCAACATACTGAAATTTTATGGCTCCCCGTTGATAACAGTCCAGCCAAACGGTGAAACCCAAGTAATCGAGTTTAAGGATATGACCGGTTCGTAAAACCTCGGTGTTACTTTCGGCAGTCGATGCGGCATTAAAAGTGGTTTGAGACGTGACGGGACTGCTTTTTTGTTGCGGTTTACCGCTGATATAACGGGAGCAATCTTTTGTTGATTGACTGTAACTGCCATCATTACAGACAAACTGAGAGCCGTTACAATGTGAAATACCCGCTTTTTTACCTGAACAGGGCGTACTGGACCAACAAGAGAAAGGCAGTAATAGTAAAGTTAACACTATAATTTTATTCATATAATAAATAGATAATGAAGGTTGGAATGGCTATTAATACTTGCCTTAAATTGATAACTGCAATTAAAAGTTACCGGCTTTGAAAGCGGCTGACAGACTGTTATGGTTTTTCATTTTTTTAATCTGGGCAAGACTAAAAAAGCACACAAGAAGCTACAAGCCGCTGAATCCCTAATAACGATACCAGATTTATATATTGAAAAAATAGAAAAATGTAAAATAATAGCAGGGCGTATCGCCAACCAGGATTTACAAAGAAGAGATAAGTAGTCGTGAAGAGAGATTGAAATAGCAGAGGAATAAAAGCAGGCAGACAAGGCTAGCGTTGGCAAGCGATGCAGACAAAGCAAAAAAAACGGCGGAAGCTTTTTTTTTGTTACAGAAAGTTGTATTGGACTGGCGTTCTGAACAAATAGTGGAGAGGTTAAAAATTAAGCATTTTGTAGTACTTATTTATCCTTTAGCCAAAAATAGGTGATATGCCCTATTTAGTAGGTGATATGCCGCACTAAAGGGCTAAAAATTAAACTGGCGTGTGGCTTATAGGCTGATGTTGGAAGCATTAATGCCGAACAAACCAATTATATTAAGCAATTAAAATGCCAAGTTTAGCGGCATTTCGTCGCGCGGCAATATGTCACATTTGCAAGACTTAATTAAGCCGCTAAACTCTTGCTCAACTTGTCGTTGCTCTCTTTACAACATCAGTTAACCATCCTTCCTCTCGATAATGCGAACTGCACAGTGGGTTCGCATTTTTTTTAACGGGACTATTATGAAACGCAGACAGACATCCATCGATTTTCGCCCGATCAACCATGCCGAACTCAGCAGAAAAACCGCAGTCCATGAAGCGGGTCATGCCGCTGCAATTTATCTCGGTAACAAACAAAAACAACTGCCGCCGGTTTTTTTTCAGGTTTTTATAAAAAAACTAAAGTGTGACTTTCAACCCGCTGAATGTTTATCCCAATCGGGTGATGAGTGTAATCATTGCTTTACTAAAATAGAGGGTGGTCGTTTGATTCACACCTTGCCATCCTCAGTTGAGGAAGCAGTCTGTGATTTTTCTTTAACACAAAAACAGGCTTATCAAAGCGCTTTTGAAGCGGATATTATCAATTTACTCGCCGGCCCCTTGGCCGAGGCCAATTATATTGCCCTGCGTGATAATGAACCGATTAATCCACGCCTGGTAAATTTTAATGCCCTGCATTATTATGGCGGCTCTGCTGATTTAGAGACCATCAACGACTATCTGGATTGTCTTGTTACCAGTCAGTCGCACAGGGAAAAAAAACTGACTGAATTATTTTTGGCAGCCTTCAGTTTTATAAACGATAGATCGAATTGGCATGCCATTATGGCCCTAGCGGATTACATTTTAGCGGACAGTAAAAATATCATTGATTGTGAAGAAATAATGGCCGTACTTGATGACCACTATTTTATCCACAGAAAAAACACTTGGTGCTAATGATCAGCGTTAGACGTATTCTCGCGCACCAAACAATGTAGTGCCAATCCGGACAATAGTCGCACCTTCGGCAATCGCGGCGTTTAAATCGCCACTCATCCCAAATGAATAGGTATCCAGTTCGGGATTGTTCAATTTTGCAACCGTTTCATAAAGTGTTTTATAAGGTTGACGTTGCAAGTCAAAATCCTCTTCAGGCATGGGAACCGCCATCACACCACGCAACTTTATGTTGGGCAATGCCGCCACACGTTCACACAATTGCGGCAATTCATTCAGGGTAATGCCGGACTTGCTTTGTTCGCCGCTGATATTAACTTGCAGACAGATGTTTAATGGCGGTAAGCTAGCGGGGCGTTGCTCGCTAAGACGTTTGGCAATCTTAAAACTATCAACACTGTGTACCCAGTCAAAATGCAGGGCAAGTGCTTTGGTTTTATTGGATTGTACCGGTCCAATGAAATGCCAGGTAATGTCATACGCTCCGAGTTCCTGTTGTTTTTTTAGCGCTTCCTGGGAATAATTTTCGCCAAAGTGGCGTTGTCCTGCTTGATAAGCCGCTGCAATATCTTTTGCGGTTTTGGTTTTGCTCACCGCCAGTAACAGAACCGATCCCGGTTTGCGGTGGTAAGCCACTTCAGCTTGTCTGATTTGAGCAAGTATAAGGTTAAGTCTGGTATTTATCATCGTCATCAGGAAATAATTAAAACGTCATTAAACAGTATCGCTTCAAAAAAGCAAAGAATTGCGCTAGAGTATAAAAATTTAATTGTTTTTATCGACTACTTTACCCGGAAATTTTATGGATATTGCAGAGTTACTGGCTTTTTCAGTTAAAAATAAAGCATCGGATTTACATTTATCGGCTGGATTGCCTCCCATGATCCGGGTTGATGGTGATATAAAACGAATTAACATGCCTGCACTGGATCATAAAACGGTGCATGCCTTGATTTATGACATCATGAATGACAAGCAGCGGCGTGATTATGAAGAATTTTTAGAAACCGATTTTTCATTTGAGCTACCCGGAATCGCTCGTTTTCGTGTCAATGCCTTTAATCAGCAGCGTGGGGCGGCGGGTGTTTTTAGAACCATTCCCTCAAAGGTGCTGTCTCTGGAAGATTTGAATGCGCCCAAGTTTTTTGAAGAATTGACCAGAAAGCCGCGTGGCATGATTTTAGTCACGGGGCCTACGGGTTCCGGTAAATCAACTACACTGGCGGCGATGATTAATCATATTAATTGCAATGATTACGCCCATATACTCACCATTGAAGACCCCATCGAATTTGTTCATGAAAGCCAAAAATGCTTAATTAACCAGCGCGAAGTGCATCGTGATACTCATGGTTTTAATGAAGCGTTACGCTCGGCACTGCGTGAAGACCCCGATATTATTATGGTGGGCGAAATGCGTGATTTGGAAACCATCCGCCTGGCATTAACAGCTGCGGAAACGGGTCACCTTGTTTTTGGTACGCTGCATACGACCTCGGCGGCAAAAACTATCGACCGTATTATTGATGTCTTTCCAGCCGCAGAAAAAGACATGATTCGGTCGATGTTGTCAGAATCGTTACAGGGTGTCATTTCGCAAACACTCATGAAAAAGACGGGCGGTGGTCGCGTTGCCGCACATGAGATTATGGTGGGTACATCGGCGATCAGAAACCTGATTCGGGAAGCCAAGGTGGCACAAATGTATTCCGCCATTCAAACCGGGCGTAAAGACGGCATGCAAACACTGGATCAGAACCTGAGGGAACTAGTTGATAAAGGCCTGGTGACTTCCAAAGAAGCCATGATTAAAGCCGTTAATAAAGATGGCTTTCGTTAAGGAAACAGTATGAATTTTAATACATTATTTACATTAATGGCTCAAAAAAAAGCCTCTGATTTATTTATAACGGCTGGACGGGCACCCACTATCAAGGTTGATAACGCGCTTATCGAAACGTCCAAAACGCCACTGACAGCCGAACAGTCTTTAGAAGCGGTACTGAGTATTATGAATCAGCGGCAAAAAGATGAGTTTGAAAATACCAAAGAATGCC
>JBAXUR010000038.1:0-27293 GCA_037129595.1 Methylococcaceae bacterium
ATTATGGTCAATCAGTTTACCATGAGGAATTAGCCGAAGAAAAATTGGAGAAAGCTAATAATGTGTTGGGGCATTGGAAAAACGATCAATATTGGAATATTGATGAACGGCAAGAAGCAATGGATGCTGCAAAGGAAGCTGCTCAGCACCGGCTTGCATCAGAAAAAGAGCTGTGCCAATGGTTAACATCCGTGCATGGACAGAACCATCATCAAGCTGAAGTAGCTCAACAAACGGCTGCGTATTTCAAAACCGGCAGTGCAATACCCTACAAAACCAATGATCAGCACATTTCGACCTTAGGCAAATATCTGGAACATCACCCAGATGCAACCGCAGATGTTATCGCTTATACCGATACGGTTGGCAACTCGGAGAGTAATCAAAACTTATCAGAAAGACGAGGCGCGACCGTCAGTCAAATGTTGATAGAAAAAGGCGCTAAACCCGAGCAACTGCGCGTTACCGCATTGGGTGAAGCGCAAGGCGGCCCCGATAACACGCCAAATCAGGAGCATCGGACAGTCGCAATAAGTACGATTCATCCCACCTATATTGATTGTCCCGATTTAAAATAGCCGCTATAAAAGAAAAGCATTCACCACGAAGAAAAGAAAAAACGATTAACGCCCTTTGGTTTCGAAGCTCCAGCTTCGCAAGACTGGAAGCAAGAAATTGGGAACGAGTAAATTTTCGCAAAAGCGGTTGCTTTCAAGTAACGATATCCGCTTTTTCTATAGGGGCAATCCCTTGCGGTTGCCCTGATAACAGCGTGGTATTAAAGAGCAGACGTAAAGCTCGCTCCCTACAAAAAATTACTGCTTCGTTGAAAAAAATTAAATGGTGTAACACAACCTGTTGAACATTAAAAGGGGCGTGTTAACGGTAAAAGAACTGATCTTTTAACGACGGGGTTGATGATTTTGACAGGGGGGAATAAAACCCAACCCCTGGAATGCATACTGCGCATCCCAGGGGTTGGATTATTTATTACTCTGTTGGGGCGTCTTGCTTTGTTGATTCTACTACTTTAGGTGCAGATTCAGAAACGGATTTTTGTGGTTCTGGAGCCACTAAAACCGGTGCCTGAGACTCAGGACGCTCGGCTTTTTCAACTCTTTCAGCAAAATCACTGTCATAAGAACGAGTTGGTGCAGGGCGATCTTCGCTTTGTCTGTCGGCTGAAGTTTCACTACCGCCACCGTTTGAATCCCCTTCTCCGTCATTTGAATCACCTTCACCGTCGGCTTTTTTGTAGTTGGGATTACGGGGTCTTCTACGGTTTGGGCCTCTTCGGTTGGTACTTTTTCTGGCAGCTTGCCTGGCTTGTTCTTCAGGCGATGCAGAGCCTTCAGGTGCCAATATTGTGGCTTCAGTGACTGCTGATTCGTTAGCTGCAACGGGTTGATTTTTGACCAGTTCTACCGTCTCATCAGCCATAGTGTTGACGGGGGCAAGATTACGCCTTACGTTACGTCCCGGCCCCCGGATATTACGGTTTGGTTTCGGCTCTTTATTTTCTTTGTTGTCCTTGTTTTGTTCCTGCTTGGTGTCTTGCTCTTTTGGAGCGCGAGGAGGACGGGGTTCTTGTGATTTTGAACCTTGATTTCTGCCGCCGCGTCTGTTGTTGTTTCGACCTCGGCTCGGTTGACTGTCATCAGTTGACCTGACTTTTTCAAAGACAGGTGCCGGTACGGGTGCTGCCACTACCACTTCTGACTCTGCACTGGGGCCTATCAGCTTATCCCAGAAGCGTTTAATCAGACTGGCTGCTTCATTTTTAACTTGCACGGGCGCAGGGGAATCATGCATAAATTCCTTGATTGCCGCTTTTTCAAGTTTTGGCTTGATTTGCTGTGCAAAATCCGGAATAGTGATGTCTTCTGCTTTTATTTGCAAGTAACTGGGCTTGTCATCGACAAATTCTTTTTCCTTGATGCGGTCAATGTCATAAGCCGGCGTTTCAAGATGTTTACTCGGCAGAATAATAATGCCCACTTTCAGTCTGGCTTCAATTTGCTCAATAGCGTGACGCTTTTCGTTTAACAGAAAAGTCGCGCATTCAATAGGCAAATGGGCAATGACTTTTTCCGTACCTTTCTTCATGGCTTCTTCTTCAAGAATCCTTAAGACCGACAAGGCAACGGATTCAACATTACGAATAGTCCCTTGACCTTTACAACGCGGACACGGTAATTGAGTAGAATCACCCAGAGAGGGACGCATTCTTTGCCTGGACATTTCCAGCAAGCCAAAACGCGAGATGCGGCTGGTTTGAATACGAGCCCGATCAATTTTAAGCGCATCACGCAGATGGTTTTCAACCGTCCGCTGATTTTTGTTGGACAGCATATCGATAAAGTCGATAACAAACAAACCACCCAAATCGCGCAACCGCAGTTGACGGGCAATTTCATCGCACGCTTCCAGATTGGTATTGAGCGCCGTTTCTTCAATGTCACTGCCTTTGGTGGCGCGTGCTGAGTTGATATCGACTGACGTTAAGGCTTCGGTATGATCGATAACCAATGACCCACCAGACGGCAAGGACACTTCACGACAATAAGCCACTTCAATTTGAGATTCAATCTGATAACGGCTAAATAAAGGCACCGCGTCTTGATACAGCTTGGCTTTTGGCAAGAAATGCGGCATCACTTCTTTAAGGAAGTCTTGTACCAGTCTGAATGAGTCTTCGTTATCGATCAAAATCTCGTCGATATTGCCGCGTAAATGGTCACGCAGGGCTCTGATAATGACGTTGCTTTCCTGAAATACCAAAAAGGGTGCTTTCTGCTCAGTGGACGAGCGCTCAATAGCTTCCCACAGTTGTAGCAGATAGTTTAAATCCCATTGCAGTTCTTCGGCATTTTTTCCACAGCCTGCCGTTCTGACGATCAGGCCCATGCTGTCAGGAATCTCAAGCGAGGCCATGACTTCACGCAAATCACTGCGGGTTTCGCCTTCTATGCGCCTTGATATGCCACCCGCCTTGGGATTATTAGGCATTAATACCAAATAAGTACCGGCCAGGCTGATATAGGTGGTTAAGGCTGCGCCTTTATTACCGCGTTCTTCTTTTTCAATTTGAACAATGATTTCCTGACCTTCCTTGATCATGTCTTTTATAGCGGGTCGACGACCTTCTTCGGCACCTTCCTGAAGTTGTCGATAGAGCGGTGAAATTTCCTTAAAAGGTAAAAATCCGTGTTTTTCAGCGCCGTAATTTATAAAGGCCGCTTCCAGACTGGGTTCTACGCGGGTAATAATACCTTTGTATATGTTGGATTTTTTTTGTTCTTTTGAAGGGACTTCTATGTCAAAATCATAAAGTTTTTGACCGTCTACCAAAGCGACTCGCAGTTCTTCAGCCTGCGTAGCGTTGATAAGCATTCTTTTCATTCAATTATCCTTGTAGTTTCCTGCTCCATTGTCAGAATTTACTCAATTAGACTGGTTTTGGTCATCGCATCATTGTGTGTCAATACAAACATGAAGCGATAGGTCAAAAAAAACCATCAGCTTCGTTATTACGGTCTTATGTTCCGTCATCTGCGCATTTTTGTCGTTATTTAAGACTTACAACGGGTAAAGTCATAGGGTTAGCGCGGACAGATGCCAAGTTAATATTTATTTTCAGTCTTTGGTGGTAAATTCTGTTTTAAACAGGTATTAAAAAAATCGTTCGTCTAGGGTCGAACGATGAACCCAAAAATCGTATAATGAAAAGCCAATGGCACATTGTGCTGTTTTAACTTTCATTAAGTTGCTCCAAGCCGGTTTTTTTATTGAAATCAGCAGAGCATTAAGTATGTTCTTTATAAAAACTTGCCTAATATAACAACCTTATCGTCTCACATCAATTTTAAAGAATCAATTATCTCTGGATACTGGTATTATTTGCCTAATGAGTATAGAAGAAAACACGTTACCCCATGTTGTATATGTCGAAATTACTGAAGACAATTGCGATCAACGATTAGACAATTTTTTAATTGCCCGCTTAAAAGGAGTCCCTAAAAGCCGTATTTATCGGATTGTAAGAAAAGGCGAAGTCAGAGTTAACAAAGGTCGCGTCGATGTTAAATACCGACTGCTTGCCGGTGACATAGTCAGAATCCCTCCCGTCAGAGTCGCTGAACGCAGCGAAGAGTCTTACGTGCCGCAAGGGTTGCAAGCGGCGCTGCAACAAGGCATTTTATTTGAAGATGACGGCTTTATGGTCATCAATAAACCGGCGGGCTTTGCTGTGCACGGTGGCAGTGGTGTAAGTTCCGGCATTATTGAAGGACTTAGACTGATAAGACCCGAAGCGCGGTTTTTAGAACTGGTGCATCGACTTGATAAAGATACGTCCGGTTGCCTGTTAATCGCTAAAAAACGCAGTGCCTTGCGTCAATTACAAGAGTTTTTTAGAAATAGCGAGATTCAAAAGACTTATCATGCCTTACTTTCAGGACAGTGGGGCAGAAAAAAACTGATAGTAACGGCACCCTTGTTAAAAAATGTCAGTAAAGGCGGCGAACGTATGGTGATAATCAGCCAAGCCGGAAAGTCCGCTGAAACACTCTTCACTCGCTTAAAGACCTTCCGTCATGCAACCTTGGTAGAAGCGTCTCCAAAAACAGGACGTACCCACCAGATTAGGGTTCATGCTGCCAGCTTGGGTCATCCTATTGTTGGCGATGATCGTTATGGCGTAGATGAAGTTAACAAAACATTTAAAAACAAAGGCTATAAGCGGATGTTTCTTCATGCGAAAACATTAAAATTCAAGCACCCGGTTACCGGTGAACCCATGTCTATTTCAGCCCCCTTACCTGCCCAACTGGAAACGTTGTTAACTAATGAAGAACCGGTTTGATTTAATTATTTTTGATTGGGACGGCACCTTGATCAATTCGATAGACTGGATTGCAAGTTGCCTGCAACAGGCGGCTGATCAATGTGGCATCGCTGTTCCTGAAGCTCAGGCGGCAAAAGATGTCATTGGCTTAAGCATCAACAACGCCATGCAGACGCTGTTTCCTGAAATAGATCCGCACACACAGGCACAATTGGTGGCCTGTTACAGCCAGCAATATAACTCAAAACAAATCAGCCCTGATGATTTGTTTCCCGGGGTTTATGCCATGTTGGTCGAATTGAAGGAAAGCGGTTATCAACTCGCTGTTGCTACCGGCAAAACCAGAGTCGGCCTACAAAAAGCCTTAAAGGCAACCGGAACAGAAGATTTGTTTTGTGTCACCCGCTGCGCTGACGAAACCGCCTCCAAACCGGATCCAAAAATGTTGCTTGAGATTATTCAGCATACCCAAGCTGCAAAGGAGCGGACATTAATGATTGGTGATTCCATTCATGACTTGCAAATGGCGCTCAATGCCCCTATTTCTGCTATTGCTGTGTCTTGTGGCGCAAACTCGGCAGAACTTTTACAACAATACCATCCGTTACTGTGCTTGCAACAGCCAACTGAATTACTGAATTACTGAATATTATTTAAGGTTAAAAAGTCATGGAAAATCAACAAAACAAGCCCGCCCAAGAAGCCGGGTGGGAACGTAAAATCATTGAAAAACTGGCTTTAGCTGCGGTAACAGAACAAACAAGAGCCAGGCGTTGGGGCGTTTTTTTTAAGTCTTTAATCTTTGTTTATTTGTTTGCCGTATTTGGCATGGCGATTTATCCAAAAATAAAAATGGGTATCGGTGTTGACAGTAAATATCATACCGCCGTCATTGATGTGGTGGGTGTGATTGCTGAAGATAAAGATGCCAATGCCACCGACATTATTGAAAGCTTAAGGGACGCAGTAAAGGACACCAATACCAAAGGTATTATTTTGCATTCAAATTCGCCGGGTGGCAGTCCGGTGCAATCGGCTTATGTTTATGAAGAAATCAGAAAAATAAAAAAAGAACGTCCTGATTTGCCGATTTATGCAGTCGTTAGCGATATGTGTGCATCGGGTTGTTATTATATTGCCTCGGCCAGCGACAAGATTTTTGTTAATCAGTCCAGTCTTATTGGTTCCATTGGCGTACTGATGGATGGTTTTGGTTTTGTTGACATCATGCAAAAAATGGGTGTAGAGCGCAGGCTTTTAACCGCTGGTGCACACAAGGCCATGCTGGATCCTTTTTCGCCACCTAAAGAAGATGAAACAAAATATATGCAAGGCTTGCTGGATGAAGTCCATCAGCAATTTATCAGCGCGGTTAAAGCAGGACGCGGCGATAGACTAAAAGAAACACCTGACATGTTTTCCGGTCTGGTTTGGACAGGTGAAGCCGGCGTTAAAATCGGCGTTGCCGATGGCTTTGGCAATGATGATTATGTCGCCAAAGAGATTATTGGCGCAGAAACGTTAGTTGATTTTACCCAGCAAGGCAGTGTGCTTGAAAAAATATCCGGTAAACTGGGCGCCTCTTTTGGTCATGCCATCGGTAGCTTGATTCAGAGCCCGTCATTACGGTAAACGCTAAAGTCATCACTATTTAGTCACCCAATTTAAAAAAGAGGGGCTAGGAGGGGCAATCCCCTCCTAGAATGTGTCTACTTTTAGTTGGAACTGACTGACGGCTCGCTCACGACCCAAACCAGTCGTCCAGATATGGATTTATGCAACCCTATACCTGTCATTCGTGAAGCTTAATAAACGACAATAAGCAGGCAGCCAAAACATTAGACAGTCCGTATCGAAATGTCTAATGTTATTGTTCTTAATTCGTGCGTCATTCAATTCAACGACGTTTAGCTAATTTCTTTATTCGTAAGGTTTGATAGGCTTGTATGTTCTGCAAAAATGGGTTGGTCTTTAAAAAGCGGAGATGAGTTATCGAAACAACAAAAGCGACTTCTTCTTGGTTTATTATCTTTAATGCGCAACAAATACCACCTTCATCGCCCATATACATCACATCAGTAACTTCTATTTGTGAATCAGGAGAAATTTAGTTCCTTGTTCCCTTAGTTGACGTATAAGAATATCTATCGGCTTAGCAGGAATGGGTAAATACGTTTTCAATTTCCGCATTAATGCTTCCACTTGCTTTGAATTACCAATCATATTGTTTCATGGCTATTTGGGGTTTATTCTAGCCCCATTAATTTCAGTTTTTTGATGTTATCGAGAAAAACTTTATCAACAGGTCGTTTCCAGTGAATTTCTTTAAATTCCAAAAAATCCTTATGTAAATATTTGACCATAAGATCAACAACCCTTTCGGAAGAAAGTTTTTCAGTACATTCACTCTTCCAAGGTCCTGATCTTAATATTAGCGTGTGACCATCTGATCGTTGACCGATCCAAATACTTACAAAGTGCTCTTCATCAATCATCAATTTTACTAAATCATTCTCCTGCGCACCTTCTCCTGAATAGATAACGGCATCACAAATATTATCTTCTGTCGGGTTCTCAAAATGACCAATAGTGTCTGTCCGCAATTTCATATTTACTAGTTAAGTCACTTGCTGTTTTGGTGTGTACGTTTGAAGATTTTACATGGTATCCAGAAACTGGATAATTTTTGTTGTTTTGCAACTAGACATTTTGAACCCTTTTGTCTACTGTTCAAAACAGTGCCCCTTGATTTTAGAGCCTTTCAAGGGCGGTCAAAACGCCAAAACAGTAGACATTACGATAACACCATCTGAATTAACAACACATTGCCCACCATATTCATCGCCACAAAGCCGTCAGTCGCGACCGTCAGCTCGTGGCCGCTATGTGTAGATTAACATAGCGACCCAAACCGGCCACTGACGCAAGACTTACGAGCGGCAGCAATCTAATACAAAGCTACCAGTCGATTTTAGTAAACCAACCGGTACGAACCAAACGATAAATCTTTTTTGTAGCTCGGGGATAGCCAAGAGCAGAATGGGTAGAGCAGTGCTCTACCCATCGCATAAGGAATCCATTATGATGGATTTCGCGCTGCTCTACCCATCGCGCTACCGTTTATTTACAGTCCATATCGGGTTAGAGGATAGTCGTAACCCGACACATTCTCTGATGATATTGGCCATGAATAATCAAAATGTCGGGTTACGCTACCGCTAACCCGACCATGACTGGAAAAGATGCTCAAAATTAATCACAGTGCTTCAAGGTTCCGTTCCTTGAAGAAATTGAGCAGCAACTAAAGTAGGTATTGAATTGAAGTTTTAGTTAAAAGAAAGGAGGGGAACACACACCATTCGTTAATGTAGAATCAGCAGGGCAACTTACAGTTATATTCTTGGCTGGAGTATTATAAATTCCTATGGAATTGAACTCTAGATATGGGGATAAAGATTTACCAAAGGTATTTTTACTTGTGAAATCATAATCAACGCCCGTATTAACATATGGCCCCTGAGCACTTATGCCAGCAAACAAACCTTTTTTCGCAAAATCCCAGCCGCCACCAACTTCGCCTTGAAGATAGTCCATACCATTTAAGTATTTGGCACGTAACTTACCCACATGAATGAAGTCGTCTAACTTCATATTACCCGTTACCTTAAAAGCAATAGATACATCTGCACCTTGTGTTGCTCCACTAGACGTAACAGAGGCATATCGATAACCAGCCACAATCTCTGGAACCATGCCTTCACCTAATGTCCACTTTACTCCGCCATAACCCATATTGACATTGGCAGAAGAACCTGATTCGTTGTAGATTGGCGTTATTTCATTAGGTATACTCCAACTCACTACCGGGGCAATTAACAATATGGTCGCAGCTAAATAGAGATAATATTTAAGTTTCATAATTTTTCTCCAAAATATTTTTTAAAAAAAATAAATTATAATCGTGTTTCTCCTGTGATAGAAGCAAAATTGTCCGAATAATCCTGATGATTAAACAGTTCTGCGTCAATTATCTGTCAAACTACTCCACGACTTACAAGAAGCGAGGGAGCGGTTAAGACAATCATCGCGAAATAGTTCACGAGCACCCAGTAGTGATCTGCCGTGGAAAAAGTCTTATCGTTAGCGTAATTTATTGATTTTAAATATGCCTACCAAAATATCAATACACCCGAGAGGGTGCTTGGGGATAGGGAAGATTTTTTTAATAAATCACCCTCTGGTTATTATCTAAATTTATTAATGTCTAGCCGGTTTGTCATATAAATCATTAAACAACTTAACCACCAGTAATATCATGGCTTGAGTCAATTCAATGGCTGGTACGCGACTGACCTGTTCAGCAGCAAACTCATCAATACATTCATTCAAAAACTTCACCAAGCCCAGCTGAAGTATATTCTCTTTATACGTCGAAAAATGTTCTTGAACCCCCTCTCTCTTCGCTTCATCAACATACCGGTTTTGCAGTAAAACTGCAAATTCGGCTTCTAATAGAATGGCTTGCTTTTCCATCCAGGTGGGGTCGTCTATAGATTTTGGCGTGTCACCAAATGTTTTTTGATACACACAAAGCACATCAAAGCACAAATCCATAAACAGGTGCGCCATATCCTGATTTTGATCTGCAACAATAGACGTAAATATGCCAAATAGTGCTTGGAAAAGCTGAGGCTGATCTAACTCAAATTGAGACATCATTATTTTGGCATCGTCTTCTTCTATGCTTTTGGCATATTTCAGGGCTTGATATAGTTCGCTTTCAGTTAGTTCGTGCATGGTGCTCCCGATTTAGTCTGGATAAGAAATTAACATTGATGCGCTTTTCAGCGTTGCTTGTAATTAGTTGTCATTGAAGGTTCTGCCGCCTTGTTCAACGATAAGCGCCTTTTTTAACATTAAAACAACTTCAGGATAATTGTCATAAATAACTTTTATACCCTTGTAATATTCAATGACGTTAAAGGGTTCTTGATGTTGTCGCTCAATGGCTCTAACAAGAACTGAACGAAATGTGGGCGATACCGTAACCATTCTAAGTGCTTTTATGATGCTGGTACTGGAATCTACTAAAACAAGATTAAAAGGCAGGTAACTATCGTGATCTTCTATTTCCTCATCCTGAACCAGATGAATGGTAAAAGCCAAATCCGACCAATCAAGAAAGCCCTCGATTTTAAACAAAAAAAACAAGAGGTTTTTTTCAGCGAACAACCCAAACGAAGACACGCCATTTCGGAAGGCAGTAATATTTTTTTCTGACAATGAAAAATTAAAAACCAGCATGGGCGCACCACTATTTAAAATGATGTTCATACTTTCTTCCGGCACGTCAAACGAAAAAGTCTTGCCAACTGTTAAGCTAAGAATGTCCATCACAATGCTCTATGTATAGTATGATATTGACTCTTATCATAGCATTTATTAAACCTGATTTTTAGCCCGATCTGTTTTTTTAGTTGCCAAAGCAGCTGATACCGGAAAAAAAAACAGGAAAAAGCCACCGGATTTAATATCATCAATATTTATTATTAACATGCCAGGAAACAAAATGCCGGGTCAACTCGAACCTGAACAATTAAAATCTGATCTTATTTTGCCCAAGGTTGTCCAGGGCATTATGCTAGCATTATTGATAACTTATATTATCGTCTGCTTGATTTTTGGCGACCAGATACAACAACCCCTCCCGGAAGCTCAGCGAGTCCTGATTAGAACCCTACTGTACATTGTGGCTATCGCCACCTTGCCGTTGACTAATTTGCTTCGGTACATTCAACTGCGGCTTAATCAAACCATGCCATACTCAAATGCGGCCCCCAGACTGGAGGCCAAAAAACGTTACTTAGTGACGATTATTGTATCCATGTCGCTGATTGAAAGTGTTGGGATTTTTGGCTTTGTCATGTTTATTTTAGGGGACAACTTTAATACCTTGTTTATATTTTCAGGCATATCTGCCTTAGGACTGTTTTTATATCGGCCTAAAGTGAATGAATATGCGGCTATTGTTGAAGTGCTGACGACAGAAAAAACATGAAAGCGAGAAAGTAGGGTGCGCGATGTGCGGCACCTTACCACTGCAGGTTGTATTGCCGGAATTAAGTCGGTAGGGAATCAGGATTAAAGCTGTTTATTAGATTGTGTTAATGGCCCGTTTAAAACACGGATAGAGATGCGCTTTGGTACATCCCTATCCCGGATTTTTTAAGACTCTTGATCAGCTACTTTTATTTTTTTGCGCCGATAATTGTGGCCATAAAAAATTTCAGTCACTTCTCTTTGCAGCTTTTTTTCGATCTCTTCTTTTTGAGCATCGGACAAATTACTTTCTTTCTCGAATAAATAGTTTTCCAGCTCGGTTTCCTTGAGCATCATTTTGGTATGAAAAATATTCTCCTGATAAACATTTACATCTATCATTTGATAGCTTTCTTGGGTATCTTTTGCAATATAATTCTGTATAGACGTAATATTGTGATCAATATAATGCTTTTTACCGGATATATCACGGGTAAAGCCACGCACTTTATAGTCCATAGTCACCACATCCGACTCAAAGCTATGCAGTAAATAATTGAGTGCTTTTAAAGGTGAAATACGACCACAGGTTGATACGTCAATATCAGCACGAAACGTACTAATCCCGTTATCAGGATGACTTTCAGGATAAGTATGAACGGTAATATGACTTTTATCCAAATGCGCCAGCACCGTTTCAGGTAACGGACCGGGGGATTGGCTATTCATACTGGGCGGTGGCGGCGCATCACCTTCCGAAATCAACATGGTAACGCTGGCACCTTGTGGATCATAGTCCTGATGAGCGATGTTAAGAATTTGCGCACCGATAATTTCAGCAACATCTTTAAGAATTTGCGTCAATTTCTTGGCGTTATACGCTTCATCAATATATTCTATGTAAGCCTGCTGTTGTTCAGCGGGCGCGTAGCATATATCGTAGATATTGAAACTCAGTGACTTTGTTAAATTGTTAAAGCCGTGTAATTGCAACTTATTCAAAACTGTTAAACCTCGATAACTTCAAAATCATGGGTAATTTCTACCCCCGCTTTACCTAACATGATGGAAGCAGAGCAATATTTCTCTGCCGACAACTTGACTGCCCGCTCAACAGCCGATGCTTTCAAATCACGACCACTGACGACAAAATGCAGGTGAATTTTACTAAACACACTCGGCACAGCATCAACCCGTTCAGCAGAGATTTCTGCAACGCAGTTAACAATGTTGTTTCTGCCTTTTTGTAAAATCTGTACTACGTCAAAAGATGAGCAACCACCCAGACCTACTAAAATCATTTCCATGGGTCGCATGCCCATGTTACGTCCACCATGATCAGGAGGACCATCCATCACAACGGCATGACCACTACCCGTTTCGCCGACGAACATGACACCATCGACCCATTTGACTGTTGCTTGCATGTTTTTCCCCAGTAAAAATTACGGATAGAGTAGCATAAAAACAGGCGCAAACAGAGTTTTCAATGTTAAATATTTGTTACTCTGTTTAAGGATGAGTCAAGGTTGGTTGAGGATTATAAAATCAAACAATGACACTATCCTTGCCGTGTAGAAGGAAAAGTGCTATTCAGTGGTATTGGCAATGATCTTGTGAATCCGTTTGCTGCTAATGGCAATAATTACCAAAATAAAAGGAATGGAAATACCTTCAATGATATCCGGATTAACTCTCCATCCGAAAATATGGAGGGCTTCGGCTATTTTACCAATCAGACTCGCGGCATAATAAGTAATGGCAACCATGGAGATACCCTCAACCATTTGTTGCATCCGCAATTGCATTTTTGCACGCAAGGCCATTGACGTTAACAAGCCCTGATTTTGTCGCTCAATAATGATGTCAACCTTGGTTCGCAATAACTGACTGGCGTTACTAACGCGTTCAGACAGTAAGGTAAAACGATGCGAGACTGATTCGCAGGTATTAATCGCCGGCTCCAGCCGTCGTTTGATAAACTCACCCAAGGTCTGAATACCTTGAATCCTGACTTCGCGCAAATCATTGACGCGCTGTTCAACCAATTGATAATAGGCACTGGCAGCCGCAAAGCGGAAGTGATTGCTGGAAATATAATTTTCAATTTCGGCAGCCAGCGTGGTTAACTCATCCAATAATTCGGCATCATTATTGTCTGGCAACGTCATTGCGTTGGTAATGGTATACAGTTGCCGATCAGACTTATTTAAAGCCGGATACAGTTTACGGGCGATGGGAAAAGCCAGTAACGCCATAACCCGATACACTTCAATCTCAAAAAGCCTTTGCAATAAGCGCCCTGCCTGCTCGGCTCTTAAGTCATTATTAATAATTAAAAAACGGCTAAACCCGTCAACGTGTATGTGAAAATCGGTAAATACCGAAGCCGCACCGCCGGTTACTTTAGAGCCAATAACAGAATTGCCGGCAAAGTGAACCGAGAGCGATGCTAAATCGGCCGCCTCTTCATAATTAATATCACCAGCAGAAACAATGCTTGCGTGAGCCGCAACAATAACTTGCCCAGATAATCCAGACAACCAATCCACCGGCACTTTTTTTAAGGCACAATCCGCAAAGGGATCTTTAGGCGTATCGTGTACATAAAAGCTGTAAGTGCTAAATTCTCCGTGCTGTTCCCATCGGATTTGAAAAGAATTAAAGCTGGCACTAAAGTGATCCGCTTCTTTTTCAGGTGGCGCGACTCCAAATCGTTCACACAAGGTTATCAAGTGCTGACGTTCCTGCAATTTTTCATCATTTGACAGCAACAAAGCAAGATGACTGGCTCTAACCGGCAAACTGAGCATAAAAGGTGCACGGGCATGAACTTCGTTGTGAAGAACAAACCGTTGTGGATGATTTTTAGGAATGGGGAATAAAGTCGTCACAGGTGTTTTATAATCTCTTTTAAGCTAGCGAAAATCAGCTTAATTTAACCTAAAAATGCTGTTGAGCTTAAAAATAATTCAAGCGCATCACTTTTAACAGCCCGCTTATGGTTCGTTAATGATGATTATGTTGTAACTACATGAACCGAGACAGGGCTTGCAACCCGTTTACTCAAGCTTTAAAAGCCATTAAAGCCTTCAACGTTTCATTCGGGTTTACAAACCCCGACCGACATCTGCAGGTTTATTCTGCGAATCAGTGGCCGTTTATTTATTGCGCACTACCTTCGAATTCAAGCGCTAAAATGTTCGGCAATACTTGCGGTGGTTATTAACAAATTTTCTTTATTTAAGCATTAATTTATGACTAAATGACTCTTAATTTTTCTGTTGTTTTTACACAAAAAAAGCGCCACGGCAGTCAAAATTTATCCCTTCATTTAACAATCCAAGATGCCGATAGCAAGTTCATTTTTTACGGCTAAAACGCTTATAAAAAAGCTGTTGCTATCTAACAACGGATGATTCTGACACCCCGCAAAGCACCTAAAACAGTGACTGTTTTTTATTTAATCAAACATTAAATCGCTTGTTTTGCTTATTTAACGAGAGGATTATTCACTCACAAATTAAACTAATTTTGGGTAACTCAGCATGAAAATTATAAACACAATGATTTTACTGGCCTCTCTTTTTGCGATAGCTGGCGCTGCTCTTTTCCAGCTTTTTGTTTTACTAACCAATACCCTATTTGTTCAGCAAGCCTACAATCGTCATACCTAACCATTAGGTTAGTTAGCGCCTTGTCAGTAGTTTCTGATCAAGAACAGAAATCTATAAAAAACTTATCACTACGAAGGATACGAAGTTTTCTTCTTCGTATCCTTCATGTCTTTGTGGCAAATAAAATCTATTTTGTTGCTTGTAACAAATATTTCACAAAACGTCATCCTATTTTCACGTGAAAATATCACAATAAGTCCATCAACTTGTTAATTGAGGACTAATTGTCATGACTAAGCAAGCTACCAAAGATGACTGGATCAGCATATCCAGCATTATAAGCCTATCGCTTTCTATCATTATTTTTAGCCTCTTGGTAACGTGGGGTATTGAACTCTTGATGAAAGAATTATTTCAATTAGGGTAGTCTGTACGAAATTATTAAGCCACCCCGCTTAAGTTAACTCATATCACAACGTATCCGGTTACCACTTCGTACCGCTGCAAGCCAGAACCTTCAAAACCTACTCAAAACCAAGGCATTGCACCCGGCCCTTTCCTGATTAATTCACACTAAACAAGCCACTGTAGCTGTGTAGCACCGCTATTGGTTGTATAATCTTGCGTTAACAGCTCATCGTAATAGGACGAACTTCCCTCCCCTGTCACGATAAGATTTTTAATCAGCACCTATTATGAGTTAAGTTATGGATTATGCTATAGAAACCGCGCCATTAGAAACCTTGCAATGTGATTGTCTTATTGTGGGTGTTTACCAGGATCAGCAACTCGGTACGTCAGCAAGCGCAATCAACCAGAGTACCCAAGGACTGATTAGTAAAATACTTGGCCGTGGTGACATAAGCGGAAAAAATGGCGAAACCGTATTAATAAACGCCATACCGGATAGCGCTATTGAGCGTATTTTGTTGGTCGGACTGGGCGAAAACAAGCCTTTATCAGGCAAGAATTATAAAAAAGCGCTGCTTGCCGCTATTAACAGCCTGAAAAAAACATCAATAAAATCGGTTGCCTGTAGCTTGGCAGACGCTGACGTTATTGACGCTGACAGACAGTGGAAAACCCGTCAAATCATCGAAGTATTTAGCGATGCGGTTTATCAATTTACGGCCTACAAATCGAATAAAGAAACCGACAGTAAAATTGAAAAAATCAGTATTACCGCGCCAGAAACAGAACAGACGCTTGCCCAAACAGGCCTGATTCAAGGCAAAGCCATTGCTGACGGCATTAACCTAACCAAGCTGTTAAGCGATTTGCCCGGTAATATCTGCACCCCCGCTTATCTTGCAGAACAAGCACTTGAACTTGGCAAGCAATACCCCAGCCTTGACATCAGCATCCTTGAAGAAGCTGACATGGAAAAGTTGGGCATGGGCGCTTTGTTATCGGTTTCACGCGGTAGCCGTCAACCTGCTAAATTAATCACCCTCGATTATCGAGGCGGTGAAAAAAACGGCAAGCCTATCGTCTTAATCGGCAAAGGCCTTACCTTTGATGCCGGTGGTATTTCCTTAAAACAAGCCCCCGGCATGGATGAGATGAAATACGATATGTGCGGTGGAGCAACCGTTCTGGGAACCTTGCTGGCCGCAGCGCAAATGCAACTGCCACTGAATATTATCGGCCTGATTCCTTCCTCGGAAAACATGCCGGACGGTGACGCCAATAAACCGGGTGATATTTTAACCAGCATGTCCGGCAAAACCATTGAAGTGCTAAACACCGACGCCGAAGGCCGCTTACTGCTTTGTGACACCTTAACCTATGCAGAAAGATTCAACCCCGATGTCGTAATCGACATGGCCACCTTAACCGGCGCTTGCTTGGTGGCCTTGGGTCGTGTGCCCAGCGGCTTACTTGGTAATAATGACGCGTTATGCAATGACTTGCTGGCGGCTAGTGAAACCGCCACGGATAGCCTATGGCGTTTGCCGTTATGGGAAGAATATCAGGAGCAACTTAAATCCAACTTTGCCGACCTGGCTAATGTGGGTGGTAAAGATGCAGGTACCATTACTGCGGCCTGTTTTCTGTCACAATTTGCCGAAAACTTCCACTGGGCACATCTCGATATTGCCGGTACGGCATGGCGCACGGGCCAAAATAAAGGTGCAACCGGTCGTCCGGTTCCCTTATTAAGCCAATATCTGATAAACCGGGCGCATGGCTGAAGTCAGCTTTTATATCCTGCCGTCAGAATCAACACAGGAGCGTTATGAGTTTGCCTGCAAGCTCATCGAAAAAACGTATCGTAACGGTTGTTTTTGTTATGTGCTCACTGACAATGCAGAACAAAGCCAAAAAATAGACGACCTGCTCTGGACTTTCAGGGCAGGCAGTTTTATTCCGCACCAGCCTTACACAGGCGAACTGCCCGCCCTTGAAAAAGTTATTTTGATTGGCTCACTGGATGCGCCTGAGTTCTGGCAAAAAACCGTCATTAACCTGTCGTCGTATTGCCCCAAACAATTCGATAGCATTGAGCGCATTCTTGAGATACTGGATAATAGCGACGCCACCAAAGAACTCGGCAGAGATCGCTATCGGAACTATCAGCAGTCCGGTATTCTTATAACGACTCATAAAATCGGGCATTAAAGTCAAGCAACAAAAAGTTGAAACGAGGATGTAAATCATGAATGTATGGGGCTTTGATCAACACTCTGGCGGAGTTAAAATTCTCGCAACTGTTAAGCAACGTACCGAACTGCGAATTTGGTCATATGCCAAGGCAAAATACGCGGAAAAGTTTAGCCTCCAGGGTATAAGCTTTCACGGGGTTTACTGTTACCACTTTAGTCAGGACAGGTTCTCATAGTGAGTTATCTTAGGGATCAACTCCCTGATGAACCTGTCTGATATTGGAATTAAGGGCTACCAACACAAGCCGGGACAGATAAATAAAGCTGGCCTATTGATTCCGGGAGCGCTGAGCCCCAGTTCGGTGTAGTCAGTAATCGACCTGACTATCCCGTGCCGATCTGGGGCTCAGCGTTCCCAGAAAGTTATCTGTCCCGGCTTAAGTTGGTAGCCGAATTAAGTATTGCCCCTACAATGCTGTAATATCAAATTAACCGGAGACCATTATGAATTTATCAGAAAAAATATTAATATCAGTCGCAGCATTACCCGAATTAAAACAGCTAGAAGTACTTGATTTTGTTGAATACCTTAAATTTAAAACAGAGAAAGAAGAAAATGCTTTTTCAATAACCTCTGCAATGAGAGGTATGGAAAATGAAGATCCGGATTATTAAACACTATGCGGATTCTTTTCTTGATTTTTATGGACTTATCACACATTCAAATCCACCAGCCTGATTCCTGACCTTAATCCTGTTAAAATACCTCATCTTTCACGAAAACATAAAGTCCCCACCATGGAAAAAACATACGCACCGCATTCAATTGAACAACGCTGGTATCAAACTTGGGAAGAAAAAGGCTACTTTGCCGCCAAATCAGAAGGTGAATCTTATTGCATCATGATTCCACCACCCAATGTTACCGGCAGCTTACACATGGGACATGCGTTTCAGGATACCATTATGGATGCCCTCACCCGCTATCATCGCATGAAAGGCTATAGCACCTTGTGGCAACCAGGCACTGACCATGCGGGGATTGCCACGCAAATGGTCGTCGAACGGCTATGTAATGCCGAAGGCCAAACCCGTCATGATTTGGGGCGCGAAAAATTTCTTGAAAAAGTCTGGCAGTGGAAAGAAGAATCCGGCGGTACGATTACCCGTCAACTGCGGCGTATGGGCTCTTCCCTGGATTGGGACAGGGAACGATTCACCATGGATGAAGGCATGTCTGATGCTGTTCAGGCGGTGTTTATACAACTTTATGAAGAAGGCCTGATTTATCGCGGCAAGCGCCTGGTCAACTGGGATCCTGTTTTGCATACCGCTGTTTCTGATCTGGAAGTGCTTTCTGAAGAAGAAAACGGTTTTATGTGGCATCTTCGTTATCCCTTGTCGAATGGCCAAGGCCATTTGGTGGTTGCAACTACGCGCCCTGAAACCTTACTGGGCGATGCGGCAGTAGCGATACATCCCAACGATGACCGTTACAAACATTTGCTGGGTGAATTTGTGGAACTGCCATTAACAGGTCGCCGTATTCCTATTATTGCCGATGAGTATGTTGATCCTGAATTTGGCACGGGCTGCGTCAAAATTACACCTGCCCATGATTTTAACGATTACGAAGTTTGGACACGTCACCGTCATACCTCGGTTATTCAAGATTTACCGCATGGCGGCTTGATTAACCTGTTTACTGTTGATGCCGCAATACGCAGCAATGCCGAGGATGAAAATGACCTGATTCCGCAAAAATATTGCGGCCTTGATCGTTTTGAAGCCCGTAAAGTCATGGTTGCTGATATGGAAGCACTCGGTTTACTGGAAAAAATCGCCGACCATAAATTAATGGTGCCGCGCGGTGACCGTACCAACAGCGTTATCGAGCCCTTATTAACGGATCAGTGGTACGTTAAGGTCGCACCGTTGGCAGAACCTGCGATTGCTGCTGTTGAAAACGGCGACATCAAGTTTGTGCCGGACAACTGGAAAAACACCTATTTTGACTGGATGCGTAACATTCAGGACTGGTGTATTTCCCGGCAAATCTGGTGGGGTCACCGCATCCCTGCCTGGTATGACGAACTGGGCAATATTTACGTTGGCAACTCTGAGCAGGATATTCGTGACAAACATAATCTGCCTGCAGACTATGCTCTCAGGCAAGATGAAGATGTCCTGGATACCTGGTTTTCCTCTGCGTTATGGCCTTTTTCTACCTTAGGCTGGCCGGAAAATACCGAAGAACTGGCTAAACATTACCCAACCAGTGTACTGGTAACGGGTTTTGATATTATTTTCTTCTGGGTGGCGCGGATGATTATGATGGGCTTAAAATTTCAGGGTACCGTGCCGTTTAAAGAAGTCTACATACACGGTTTGGTGCGTGATGCGGAAGGCCAAAAAATGTCCAAATCCAAAGGCAACGTCCTTGACCCGATTGATATCATCGACGGTATAGAACTGGAAACGTTGGTAGCAAAACGTATTTCAGGCATGATGCAACCGCATTTGGCCAAAAAGATCGAACAAGATACGCGCAAGCATTTTCCGGATGGCATTCAGTCTTACGGCACCGATGCCTTGCGCTTCACCTTTGCCTCTTTGGCATCTACGGGACGGGATATTCGTTTTGACTTGGCCCGGACTGAAGGCTATCGCAACTTTTGCAATAAACTTTGGAATGCCGCACGATTTGTGTTGATGAACACCGAAGAACAAGATAACGGTTTATCTGACGCACCATGCACCTACACGCAAGTTGATCGCTGGATTATTTCAAGACTAAATCAAGTAACAGCGACTACCAGTAACGCGATTGATAACTATCGTTTTGACCTGGCGGCGCAAGCGATTTATGAATTTACCTGGAATGAATACTGCGACTGGTATTTGGAACTGGCAAAAATATCGCTGCAATCCGATGATGCGGCGCTTCAACGCGGCACCCGTAAAACGCTGCTGACTGTTTTGGAGTCCATCTTACGCTTGGCGCATCCCATCATGCCGTTTATCACCGAAGAAATCTGGCAACGTGTGGCACCGTTAGCGGAGATTCATGCTGAATCGATTATGCTACAACCTTATCCGGTCGCTGATGAAGCACTCGTTGATAACAATGCGATTGCTGAAATCAACTGGGTCATGAGCTTTATTTTGGGTGTGCGCCGTATTCGTGGTGAAATGAATATTGCCCCCGGCAAGCCTTTGCCGGTATTACTACAAAATGGCTCGGTGACAGACCAGGATTACTTAAGCAACAGCTCGGCTTATTTAAAAAGATTGGGGCGCTTGGAGTCTATAACCTGGTTAAATAGCGAAGATACAACCCCCGAATCTGCGATTGCTTTGGTCGGTGAATTGAAAATCTTGATCCCTATGGCAGGCCTGATAGACAAAGAAGCTGAACTGGCTCGATTGGACAAAGAAATACAAAAGATTAAAAATGATCTGCCAAGAATTGAAGGCAAGTTAAGCAACCCCACCTTTATTGATAAAGCGCCCCCCGAAGTCATTGATAAAGAAAAAGCCAAATTGGCGGATTTGCTTTCCAACCTAAACAACCTTGAGCAACAGCAAACCAAGATTCAGTCGCTGTAACTCAATCTTCAAGTTTTTAATTCAACAATGCCGGTCGGGGTTTGCAACCTCGACCGAAACGCTTAAATACTTCAGTAACTTTCAAACGTGAGTAACGAGTTGCAAACCAACTCACACTTCCGTCCATCATCCGTATTATCAAATTAACCGTAGAAGCAGACCACTGTGTCTACCCTAAATTATTAGAATCTTTTGAATAGGGCAAACATGGTGGTTCTGCCCTTGCATTGATTAATACAAAATTCGTGCATTCAGGCATTAAATTTACTACAGTTAGCACAGCTTTCAGTCATCATCGGGATTATAAATGTCAGACGTTAAGATTTATGATGTAAAACCAGCCATAGCGGTGCAGGCGCATATTACTGCCGAAACCTATAAAACAATGTATCAGTCTTCAATTGACGAACCTGAACTTTTTTGGGCAGAGCAGGCGGAACAGTTTTTGGTGTGGAACCGGCACTGGGATACCGTGATGGCTTACGATTACCCAAAAGGTACCATACGTTGGTTTGAAGGTGGCAAGCTTAACGTGAGCGTCAACTGTATTGATCGTCATCTGGAAGCACGTGCTGACCAGGTGGCCATTATCTGGGAAGGCGATAATCCGGCGCATGATAAAAAAATCACTTACCGACAACTACATGAAGAAGTCTGCAAGTTTGCCAATGTTTTAAAAGCACTGGGCGTTAAAAAAGGTGATCGGGTTTGTATTTACTTGCCCATGATTAGCGAGGCGGCGACGGTGATGCTGGCTTGTACCCGACTGGGTGCGGTGCATTCGATTGTTTTTGGTGGCTTTTCTGCGGAGGCGTTAAAAGATCGCATTCTGGACTCGGATTGCAATTATGTGGTGTGCGCCGATGAAGGTTATCGGGGCGGCAAAATTGTCCCTATTAAAGAGAATGTTGATTTGGCTGCGGCCTCTTGCCCGCAACTTAAAAAAGTCATCGTCATAAAAAATACCGGTAATACTATCGACTGGCATGAACCTCGTGACCTTTGGTATCACGAGGCGATGGCAGAGGCTTCTGCTGATTGTCCCGCTGAAGCAATGGATGCAGAAGACCCTTTGTTTATCCTGTACACCTCGGGGTCAACGGGTAAGCCCAAGGGTATTTTACACACGACGGGCGGTTATTTGTTGTATGCCGCGATGACGCATAAGTATGTATTTGATTACCATGAGGGTGATATTTACTGGTGTACCGCCGATATTGGTT
Source organism: Methylococcaceae bacterium (assembly GCA_037129595.1). Classification (GTDB taxonomy): domain Bacteria; phylum Pseudomonadota; class Gammaproteobacteria; order Methylococcales; family Methylomonadaceae; genus Methylobacter_C. Next base: position 21,941 of record JBAXUR010000038.1, read on the forward strand.
GGATAACCGGGCATTCCTACATGATTTACGGGCCGTTGTGCAACGGCGCGACGACGTTGATGTTTGAGGGTGTACCGACTTATCCGGAAGCGGATCGTTTTTGGCGGGTTATTGATAAACACCATGTCAATATCTTTTATACCGCACCAACAGCCATTCGCGCATTAATGGCCCAAGGGAATGACTTTGTTACGCGCACGGATCGCAGCAGTTTGCGCATTTTGGCGAGTGTTGGCGAGCCTATTAATCCGGAAGCCTGGGAATGGTATTACCATGTCGTCGGCAACGGACGCTGTCCCATTATGGATACTTGGTGGCAAACTGAAACGGGCGGTATTTTAATCACACCTTTACCTGGGGTTATGGCCTTAAAACCCGGTTCGGCAACCCTGCCATTTTTTGGTATCTTGCCGGAAATCATGGATAATCAAGGCTGTATTATGGACGGTGTCGCAGAAGGTATTTTGGTGGTTAGTCGCCCGTGGCCTGGACAATCCCGCTCTATCTATGGCGATCATCAACGCTTTATTGATACGTATTTTAAAAATTATCCCGGTTATTATTTTGCCGGTGATGGCGCACGCCGCGATGAAGACGGTTATTACTGGATTACCGGACGCGTTGATGATGTGATTAATGTGTCTGGCCATAGAATGGGCACGGCAGAAATTGAAAGTGCGTTGGTTTTGCACGACCTGGTAGCAGAAGCAGCAGTGGTCGGTTATCCACACGATATTAAAGGCCAGGGGATCTATGCTTATGTAACTTTAAATAACGGTATAGAGCCTTCTGAACAACTCAGAAAAGAACTGGTTGATTTGATTAGAAAAGAAATTGGTGCCATTGCAAATCCTGATATTATTCAGTGGGCGCCCGGTTTGCCAAAAACCCGTTCAGGCAAGATCATGCGACGTATTTTGCGTAAGATTGCGGCTAACGAGCTTGATAATCTGGGCGACATTTCAACACTGGCTGATCCAGCAGTTGTTGATGAAATTATAGATCATCGGGCTAATAAGTAAGTGGCACCATTAAGAATCACTTGATTTAAGGAATAAATATGCAAGTACATTATTACTATTTCATTTTTTCTTTTATACTTGGTGATTAAATACATTAAGGAGCTACCATGGAAAAACCATTCATCTTACACATGCTGACCACCGCTAAAAACCTAAGTCCTTTTGACGTCAATATGGCGATGGATGCTGGCTGGCTTTCGGCACTACCTTATATCAATGTCGAAGCCAGTGAAGTACAAGGCCTAGTCCAAGACGCTATTTTTTCCCGTAGCGCAAAAAACTTAAAACGCACCGGTATTTTTATTGGCGGTCGCGATACCAAACAAGCCATGGATATGTTAAAAACAGCCAAACGTTCAATGGTTCCCCCTTTTGAAGTGTCTGTTTTTGCAGATCCTAGCGGCGCATTTACAACGGCAGCGGGCATGGTTGCAGCTGTGGAGCAAGAGTTAATCACAAAATTCAACACCACGCTGGAAGGAAAAAATATTCTTGCGTTAGGTGGAACAGGCCCTGTAGGTCAAGCGGCGGCAGTTATAGCAGCTCAAGCAGGTGCCAAGGTAAGAATTATCGGCAGACAGTTAGAAAAAGCACAACACATTGCTGAACTGTGCAACAATGAATTTGGTGACGGTAAAATCACTATTACTGCGGGTGCAGATGCTGACAAAGCTGAATATATGAAGACGGCCGATGTTGTTTTTGCAACCGGTGCCGCCGGTATCGAATTGTTAAGCGCTGAATTGATTGCCTCAGCACCGCAACTGAAAGTTGCTGCCGATGTTAATGCCGTACCTCCTTCCGGTATAGCAGGCGTTGATGCTTTTCATAACGGCACACCTATCGAAGGATCAAATAGCGGCGCTGTTGGCATCGGTGCTCTGGCTATCGGCAATATTAAATATCAGGCACAAAATAGATTATTGAAAAAAATGATTGAAACCGATCGGCCTGTTTATCTACATTTTGAACATGCCTTTGAAGTAGCCAGAGCTTATGTTAAGTCAAAAGCTTAAACCTGCACTCATTATTAAAGAGGATATCTAATGGAGAAACGTAGCATTCTTCACATGCTTGACCCCATGCCAAACAATAGTCCGTTTGATATTAATATGGCGATGGATGCCGGGTTTGATGTGCTTATGCCTTATAGCAATGTCAAGTTAGACAGCGTTTACAGGCTCACTCAGGATGCTATTTTTTCCCGTGGCCCTGCTGGTGTAAAACGCACCGGCATCTTTATTGGCGGCCGCGATTTAGGGTTGGCGATGGACATGCTGGATGCCAGTCAACAAGCGATGGTGCCGCCCTTTGAAGTATCTGTTTTTGCTGACCCCAGCGGTGCATTTACTACGGCGGCGGCATTAGTTGCCTGCGTAGAGAAAGAGCTGCAAGCAAAGCACGGCAAGAAATTGAAGGACTGTACGGCGCTGGTTTTTGGTGGAACCGGGCCAGTCGGTATTGCTACGGGTATTATTGCTTCCTTGGCGGGTGCAGATACCGCATTAGTCGATCATTTATCCTATGATTCCGCGGAAGACATTGCCAAAGCTTACAACCGTCGTTTTGGTTGCACGCTAAAAGGTGCGTGTGCCAGCTCTGAAGCCGATAAAATCAAGCTGGTAGCCAATATTGATCTTATCTTTTGCGTCGCTAAAGCGGGCGTTCAGGTGTTAAGTGCGGCTGTTTTAAAAGAAGCCAAGCAGTTAAAAGTGGCTGGTGATGTTAATGCCGTTCCGCCATTAGGTATAGAGGGCGTTAAACGTAATGATTTAGGTGCTCCCTTGCTTCATGCCACTAATGCTCAAGGTGCAGTCGGTGTAGGTGCGTTGGCAGTGGGTAATGTTAAATACAACCTTCAGCATGAAATGCTAAAATCAATGCTGGACACTGATACGCCTTTATACCTTGATTTTAGAGAGGCTTTTAACAAAGCCAGGAATCTTGTTTAATTAAGGCGGGCGTCTTTTTTGCCGGTTTCGGTTTCGGCTTATATCGAGTGATAATGTTTAATCATTAAAGACTGGTTTTGCGAGGGATATCGAAATTCATATTTTTATCTTCAGCTCTATCGAAAACTGACGCATTGTCAGCTTTCATCTCAACATGAAAAGGACGGAAGATAACAATATGAATCCACACAACAGAATTTTATTTGCGGGTGACCCACATGGGAATTTTAAACCCCTGATAGAGGCGGTTCATAAATATCAGCCCAAAGCTGTTATTTTATTGGGTGATTACGATCTGGATAGGCCGCTGGAAAAATGTTTAAAGGAAATTGCCGATCTAACCGAGGTGTGGTGGATTGCTGGAAATCATGATTTTGAAACACCTGCGAAATATAACAATCTTTTTAATTCTGCCTTTTCTCACCGTGACCTGCATTTGAAAGTGACTGAAATAGCGGGGCTTAGAATAGCTGGATTAGGCGGTGTTTTTCTTGGCAGGGTATGGTATCCTCCGCAAGCTCCAAAATGGCTGGGCAAACAACAATTTTTGCATAATCAGTCAGTTAATATCCAGCATTCCGAAATGTCACTAAAATACAAATCAGCGATATGGCTTGATGAGTTTGAAGCATTAAAAACACTGGAAGCCGATATTTTGGTGTCACATGAAGCGCCTGGGTCTCATCGACATGGCTTTAGGGTTATTGGTGATTTAGCGGCTGCTATGGGTGTAAAGCATATTTTTCATGGTCATCTTCATGAAAATTACGCAAGTACTATAAAAAATAATATTAAAGTACGCGGTGTGGCCGACAGGGGCGTAACAAACTTGTTTGGAAATACACTCGATACAAATTAATTCTTCAACAAAATATTTCCGGGCTTGAACATCTTGCACCCTCTCCTGCTGGAGAGAGTTGGGATGAGAAAGATATAATATTACTCAATGTATCCGAATCAACGTTGATGACCATATTGCCATCAACCTTATACCCAAACGTTAGCTTGAAGACTGACTGTTATCAACAAAGACCTTGAGTCTTTGACCGGGCAGCAGTCCTTTAACAAGTGCGGCCGCATTGGATTTACGTATTTCAGCAACGGGTACATTAAATTTTTTGGAAATTTGTATCAACGAATCGCCTTTGCCAACCGTGTAACTAATTAGGCGGATTGAAGAGGATACGCTGGCAAGTTGTGGGTTGATACTCTTGATGGTTATTTTTTGACCTGGAATCAATGCCGTTTTTAAAGCAATATTGTTCCAACTTGCAATGTCTTTTGGGGCAACAGAGAAGCGTTGTGAAATATTGAAAAACGTATCACCTTTTTTGATGACATAGACTTGAGTGCTTGCCGATTTGGTTTTAGACGCTTTGACAAATAGCGAATTAGCATTTGATTTTTCTTCTACTTCAGAAGGTATCTGTAAATTCATGCCTGAACGGACAACATTACTGGCTAAATGATTGGTTTCGCGCAGTAATTGAGCCGTTGTATTATTTTTATCGGCAATGGTCGCCAAATTATCGCCTGATTTAACTTTGTATTGAGCCAAACCTGTTCTCACGAGATCGCTACGAAGCGGCGCTACTTTTTCTTCACGCTTGTCCTGATGACGCGGCTCAGTGACCTGATCTTCATCGTATTGTTTTAAAGCAACCCGCTCCGAGTAAGGCAGCATGGCCAGATTTTCTTTGAATGATTGCGCTTGGGCAACAGGCACCAACAAACGATGTGGACCTTCAGGCGCGGTGCTGGAGCGACTAAAGCCGGGGTTTAATTTTAAAAAGGCATGCAAGGGTGTATTGGCCAGTTTTGCTGCTTTGTGTAAATCCAACGGGGACTTAATGTCAACGACTTCAAAGTAAGGTCTGTTGGGAATATGTTGTAAATGAATATTATATTCGTCAGCATGAGCAAATAATTTGGCAATGGCCAGTAACCGGGGGACATAGTCGTCAGTTTCTTGTGGAAGGTCTAATGACCAATAATCAGTAGGTAGATTGAGATACTCATTTCTTTCAATGGATTTTCTTACCCGACCTTTCCCACAATTATAGGAAGCAAGCGCAAGCAACCAGTCACCATTAAAATCTTCACTCAATTCCTTTAGATACGTGGTTGCGGCTTTTGTTGAAGCATAAATATCGCGGCGACCGTCATACCAGTTATTTTGCTGAAGACCATACTCTTTACCTGTAGACGGCACAAACTGCCAAAGTCCTGACGCATCTGCTTTTGAATAAGCATCAGGTACAAAAGCGCTTTCAACAACAGGTAATAAAGCCAGTTCACCGGGTATGTTTTTTGCTTCAATTTCATCGAGAATATGGTGCAAATACGGCTCTGCCCGTTGCTGAATGATGGCAAGAGAAG
>JBAXUR010000039.1:0-27064 GCA_037129595.1 Methylococcaceae bacterium
ACCCCACAAATCTATACGGTCATGGATGATTTAAAAGCCTTTAAAGTGCCGGTGTTGATTTTGTCGGGCGGTGAGCCATTATTACACCCGGATATATTCAATATTTCCCGTCGAGCCAAAGACATGGGCTTCTATGTTGCCCTGTCCAGTAATGGCACCAAAATATCGGCTGAAAATATCGATGAAATAGCGGCTATTGATTATCAATATATCGGCGTAAGTCTGGATGGTATCAAAGATACTCATGACCAGTTTCGGCGGGTAAAGGGTTCTTTTGACGAAGCGCTGCGCGGTGTTCATTTGTGCCTGGATAAAGGAATTAAAGTCGGTATTCGCTTTACCTTAACACAGGATAATGCGATGGATTTTCCGGCTCTTTTGCAACTGATGGATGATAACGATATCGACAAGTTTTATTTGTCGCACCTGAACTATGGCGGTCGGGGCAATAGAAATCGTAAAGACGATGCGCATTTTGAAATGACCCGAGACGCCATGGATTTGATGTTTCAAACCTGTTATGAATGGCTTAAAGCAGGCAAGGATCGAGAATTTGTTACAGGCAATAATGATGCCGATGCCGTTTATTTTTTGCATTGGATCACAAAACATTTTCCGGATAAAGCCGAACACATTAAATTCAAATTGGAACAATGGGGCGGTAATGCCTCAGGCGTTAATGTTGCCAATATTGATAACCTCGGCAACGTGCATCCCGACACGTTCTGGTGGCATTATAATTTGGGCAATGTAAAAGATCGTCCGTTTTCAGAAATATGGATGGACACCTCTGATCCGTTAATGGCCGGATTAAAACAAATTCCAAGGCCTTTGGAAGGCCGTTGCGGAATTTGTCATTATCAATCTATCTGCAATGGCAATACCCGTGTCCGAGCGGCACAAACCACAGCTAACTATTGGGCAGAAGATCCCGGTTGTTATTTATCAGATCTGGAGATAACGGCACCTCATTGATTTCTTGTGAATATTCTTGAAGTACATACAGGCTCAGAGCCGGATTTTTCAATAGCATATCAAACTAAGAAAGCTTTAGCCGGAAGCTCAGTCGTACCAATTCTACTATTTTGAAGATTGATGAAGTTTCTTAGTAATCAGTTTATGCCAAACCAAATGAGCTTTGCTTTTATAATAATTTGGTATACTAGAAGCAATTTAAAATTTGTTGGGTTCTTATTATGGCAACGATTACATTTGATACACATAAATTTGTTCGCAAATTGGAAGAAGCGGGTTTTGATCAAAAGCAGGCAGAGGGCTTGACCGAGGCAATGCGAGCAGCAATTGAAGAGTCGGAATTGGTCACTAAAAAGGATTTACAGATTGAGCTTGCTCCCATAAAGGCCGATCTTAATTTGCTAAAATGGATGATGGGGGCTCTTATCGCTCTTGCTATAGCTAATTTCTCCAAGCAATTTTTATAAGGCGAGGGTGTGTCTTTAAGCCGAACATGTTTTGTAAGCGCATTCCTGTTTAGGTGGTAGACCGTACTGGTTTATAAAACCTGCGTGATCTGTTGCATCCAGTGGTAATGCCATATTACAAATCACGCGGTATAAAAGACTGCTCTTTTGTATCGCCAAGTTCTCCCTCAATCACATAAAACAAGTTTTTGTAATTAAACAGTCATCGGCAGTGTTCATTGATTTTAACGGTGGCTCTTTTTGGATTAAGGCGAATCACATCGCCAAACAAGTCATTGTTTTCTTTGTCTTTAAAGCCAACTTTGGCGCCGACTTTTAAAGAGCTTTTGAATATGCCAACGGCATTTTTAGCGGGTTGAATATCAGCGTTAACAATATCCATACTGAGGTAATAAAAAGGCAACTCCCAGCTTTTTGCTTGTTGATATTTATTACCAGGCAGCGAGTTCTTTGAATTTTTAGAATCACATCATTAATCAGTCTGTTAGACTGCGAATCAAAACAGCTGATTAATTGGCCGGTTTTTAAGCGTGCTTTAATCTGGTCTAGCCGCGTTGGATTGGATAATTCCTGATAAATGACTGACTGTAATCGATGTAAATCAAATAATGACGCTTTATTAAGTTCTTGAAGTATTGCAGAGCAGTCCATTGTTAGTCGACTGCATTATAAAGTTAATAAAAATTGTCTGGTTTTGTAATCGTTATCCGTATGAGACATGCAGATTGGACTTGTCCAAGCCATGAACGGCATAACCGTTTATAATGAGGCTTTAGTGTCGTTTGCATTTCTCGATTTAATCAAATAGACTTCATTTTGTACCAACTTATCATATCCACATAAATTCTTATGGGCAAACAAAGCTTTATTAAAATTAACCACGGTGGGCTGGGTAGCTTGCTCAATAGCATTCAGACCCTGTTTGTCGGCATGTTGAGGATATGGTCGATCCCCATTGTATTGATGCTAAGTATTGCATCGGGATTTACAACCTACTACGGTCTGTCACATTTTATTCTCCCCTGGATTGCACTGATCATCACCATTGCGATTCAATCAATTATCGTTATCTGTTCACTGGAAATTGCCGGCATTCACTGGAAAGCTAATCGCTTACGTTATTTAAGTGTGGTTATGTCTTTGCTGGTCGCTATCACGGCATCCATTACTTTTTCGTATTTTAAGTTTTATGAGGTTTCTCAAAGCGAAACCATCCGCATAAACCGAATCAACGAGATGCGCAAAGATGTGGATACTTATCTGTCCGCAATTTTGATAACCAAAAGCGATATTTTAAAGCAACAAAACAGTGAGCTGGATAAAGCGACCACTGATGTGACCCAAGCTTATTTCGGAACCCATGCACAAATTCCCCCAGGTAATAGAAATGTAGTCGGCGAAGGGCCTTTCTGGAAGCATTATAATCAACGCTATCAAGCTAAAAAGACGGAATTTGATCAGTTGGACAAAGAATTTCATCTGCTGGATGAGCATATCCGAACGCTACAAACCAGCCTGAACCACTTGACGGTTGATACTGAAAATAATTTTCAAAAGGCATTGGCAGGGTTGCAGGAAGTGCAGCTTAAGTTTAATCAACTTGCTACCAATGCTGGGCATATCGTCCCCCAGGCACCGATATTAATGACTTACGCCCAGTTTGTTCAGGGTGTAACCCCGTCCTTTGCGATGTGGAATGACTTTTCCTTGTTTGCTTTTTCCTGTGCGGCCATGGTTGATTTCTTTACTTTTTTATTGTCTTATCGACTGGAAAGCACGGCACCGGGACCTCTTTCAGAACAAGAGCAAGAACTGGCATTTGAATGCATCAGGCAGTTTACTCAGTTTAGAATCAATGACAATGACGAGCTTGAAATGATCATAGAAAAATCGGATATTGAGCGTGCCAGACGTTATTCGGATTTGTCTCGCATGTTTGCCGTCGGATTTTTATTGAGTCGTGGTTTTTTGCGTAAAATTGATGATAAATCGGTAGAGTTTGCACCAAATCTTTATCCACTGGTTGCTGAACGAATGGCGGCTCAGCTTAGAGCTATCAAGGCGCAGTCTCTGGCGACTGCGCAAGCGGACAAAAATCAGGTGACTTATGAATAATAGTTTGTCGCCCTTGGATGCGTGGTTGTCAGGCGAAAATAATGCCTTGGAATCCAGTCAATTGTTTTGGGATCCCGGATTTGATGCTGAAAGACGAGTTGTTATTTCCTCGTTGGGCTTTTATCACAAGTTGTTTGAGCGGCCTCAACACTTTATTCCACGCTTTTATCACCGTGTTTATTTATTGCCCATAGAAAATTGGGAATTGACGATCAATACGAGACTTTATGGTGGATTTTGTACGCTTACTACACAGTTACAAATTCATTTTCAACCGACCATCAATTATGTAGAAAGAAACCTGGATGCCTTGCCAGCGGTTAATCAGCAGATAAAAGTCAGCTACGAAAGTGTTATAAAAGACATTGTGAACGCCGAATTAAGTTATCTAAAAGATGGCGCATGGGTACAAACCGGTTTGATGGACATGGAACGGCAGATTGAAAGTGTCATTAATGAAACCTTAATTTTAAAGCATATCCAGTGTCGTGCGGTATGTGAATTAACCTCGGTTTTTGAAGAACTTAGCGATGATGAAAAGCTGGATGGTCGATTTACTCAGGAAGCCGTTTATCTCAATGTGATGCAAAAAAACTTTGAATTTCGTGAGAAGCAAGCGCAGGAATTGTTTCGACAGGAGGATGAGTTGGAATTTTTGCGTTTGGAGCATAAGCAAAAGCAGCTGGAAGCCATTAATCTGGAAGATGATATTCAGCGACAAAAGCAAAAACTGGAAGCTGAAGCAATCAAGCGACAATTGGAAGAGCAAGAGGCGTATCGCGTTGAGCAACATGCGATAGAAATGCGCTTGCAGGTGGAAAAAACCAACCATGAGTTGCAGTTAAAAGAAATTGAATTGGCAGCAGAAATCCAGTATCAAAAAGATCTGCAAATTCGCAAACAACAACTGGATATGCAGAAGCAGGCTCAGCAAATTGAACTGGAGTTGTTGCGTTTGGAGTATAAGCAAAAGCAGTTGGAAGCCATTAATCAGGAAGATGAAATCCAGAGGCAAAAGCAAAAACTGGAAGCTGAAGCCATCAAGCGACAATTGGAGGAGCAAGAGACGCATCGTATAGAGCAACATGCGATAGAAGCGCGCTTGCAGGTGGAAAAAACCAACCATGATATGCAGTTAAAAGAAATTGAGTTGGCCGCAGAAATCCAGTATCAAAAAGACCTGCAAATTCGCCAACAACAACTGGATCTGCAAAAACAGGCTCAGCAACTGGAGCATCAACGCGTCTTGAAAGAATTGCAACGGGACTCAGAAACCCGGGAATATGAAAAAGAGCGGCTTCAATGGCTGCAAGGCAAAGAGCAGGAGCAACGGTTAAAACAGCTGGAGCTGGAAGCCGAACTTAAGCAACAGGAAGCCCATCAACTGGAGCGGCAAAAAAGACAGGAAAGATTGGAAGCTGTAAAAATAGAGCATGAAAACCGCCTGCATCAAATGCGCTTGGAGGCCGAAATTAAAGAGGTGGAGTTGCGGGCAGAAGCCACCAAGAGTAAAGATGAGCATTTACGCCGGGAAATTGAATGGCTGGTGCTTGATAGGCAACGAGCAGAATTAACACGATCAATAAGAGACGCCAGTCCGAGAGATGAAGGCATGCGGTAGGTAGTCGATAGTTCGCATGAAGCAAAGCGGGAAAGGCGGGGTATTTAAAAAATCCACCTAATCTCAATGGCGTTAAGTTAAGTATACGACTTGAGTAAAGCAGCTTTAGCTGTTTTTACAGGTAATAGCTGAAGCGATTGCACTCCAGTTTTTAAACAACTTGCGCTTAACTTAACAGCGTTGCCCACTAGTCATTTTTAAAGAGATGGACTGAGAAATTACGGTTTGATTGCTTTCATTGGGGGTTTTCAAATTTTAAAATATAAGGTGTTGCCATGAATCCGGATATCATTAAAGAGCTTTTTCTTTACAGTCTTGCCTTTAATTATGTGATTCTTTTAATCTGGTTTGGCGTGTTCAGTTTTGCTCACGACTGGTTGTATCGTCTTCATAGTCGATGGTTTTGCATCTCAAGAGAAAATTTTGATGCGCTCCACTATGCCAGCATGGCATTCTATAAAATTGGGCTTATTTTTTTGAATATCGCCCCCCTCGTTGCCCTCTGGCTGGTATTCTAAGTCGAGTTTTAAGCGCGTTAAGGGGTACTAATTACCGCTGATTTTTTACAGCGTAAAATCGTCTAAATTTTAATAATGACTTTTGTTTTGGATGCTTACTTGAATTATGCCTAATTCATCCCAAATATTAATCTATGCCAAAATAATGGTTTTAACAGGGCTTTGTTAGGGCCAAATAGTCAAATGTCGGTTTTTATCTATATCTAAAGTATTAGACGGTATATAATCGAACGTTTTGATTCAATCATTTACTAAATTCACACCGGAAAAAAACATGCTGGGTAAGCTGGTTAAATTTGTTGTAGGGAGCCGTAACGACAGGCTGGTAAAGAAGAAAAAGAAGTTGGTCAAGAAGATCAACGCTTTAGCTTCGGAATACGAAAAGTTATCTGATGAGGCCTTAAAAGCAAAAACTCAGGAATTTCGTGATCGTCTGGCGCAAGGTGAAAAACTGGATAACCTGATTCCAGAAGCTTTTGCAGCGGTAAGAGAAGCTTCTTCGCGCGTTTTTGGCATGCGTCATTTTGATGTGCAGCTGATAGGCGGCATGATGCTTCATGACGGTAAAATTGCTGAAATGAAAACCGGCGAGGGTAAAACCTTGATGGCAACCTTGGCGGCTTATTTAAATGCCCTGCCGGGACGCGGTGTCCATGTTGTGACGGTCAATGACTATCTGGCCAGGCGTGACTCTGAATGGATGGGCCGGCTTTACGCTTTTCTGGGGATGAGCACGGGCGTCATCGTCAGTCAAATGGAACATGCACCCAGGCGTGATGCTTATGCAGCAGACATTACTTACGGCACCAATAACGAATTTGGTTTTGATTATCTGCGCGACAATATGGCTTTTAGTCTGGAACAAAAAGTCCAGCGTGATTTAAGCTTTGCTATTGTTGATGAGGTCGATTCTATCCTTATCGATGAAGCGAGAACACCGCTGATTATTTCCGGGCCGACTGAAGAAAGCACTGAAATTTATAGTAAAGCCAATGAAATCATTCCGTTACTGGTTAGACAGGAAGATGATGAGCACCCTGGCGATTACACGGTTGATGAAAAGATACGTCAGGTCTATTTGACCGAAGCAGGTCATGAATGCATTGAACGCTTAATGCTTGAGCAGGGCTTAATGGCTGAAGGAACCAGCCTTTATGATGCGGCTAATATTCGCCTCATGCACTACTTAAACGCGTCATTACGCGGACATGTCTTATTCAAAAAAGACGTTGATTACATCGTTGCCAATAATGAAGTGGTTATTGTTGATGAATTTACCGGTCGAATAATGCCGGGTCGACGCTGGTCTGAAGGCTTACATCAAGCCATCGAAGCCAAAGAACATGTCACTATTAACAGTGAAAACCAGACGCTGGCATCCATTACTTTCCAGAACTATTTCCGCTTGTACGACAAACTTTCAGGTATGACCGGTACTGCCGATACCGAAGCGTTTGAACTGAACAAGATTTATGGTCTTGAGGTTGTCGTTGTGCCAACGCATCGCCCCATGATTCGCAAGGATTTGGGTGACATGGTTTATTTGACCACAGATGAAAAATACATCGCTGTTGCGAATGATATTAAAAGCTGTGTTAGTCGTGGACAGCCGGTTTTAGTGGGAACTACTTCCATTGAAAATTCTGAACGTCTTTCCGAATTGCTTAAAAAACAAGGCATTAAACACGAAGTGCTTAATGCCAAGCAACACGAACGTGAAGCTAATATTATCGAACAGGCCGGTATGCCGGGTGCCGTCACTATCGCTACCAATATGGCGGGTCGGGGTACTGATATTGTCTTGGGTGGTAATCTGGATGCCGAGCTTAAACTTTTAGGCGAAGATGCCAGTGACGCTGAAAAAGAAAAAGTACGCGGTACATGGCTGGACAGGCATAATGAAGTGCTCGCCAATGGCGGTTTGCATGTTATTGGGTCAGAGCGTCATGAGTCACGCCGAATAGATAATCAATTAAGAGGTCGTTCCGGTCGTCAGGGTGATCCTGGTTCGACACGGTTTTATTTATCCCTGCAAGATGATTTAATGCGTATTTTTGCCTCTGATCGTGTGTCCGGTTTGATGAAGAAGCTGGGTATGGGTGATGGTGAGGCTATTGAGCATCCTTGGGTAACCCGGTCTATTGAAAATGCGCAGCGCAAGGTTGAAGGCCGCAATTTTGATATACGTAAAGAAATTTTGGCTTATGACGATGTCGCCAACGATCAACGTAAAGTAATTTACGCGCAACGTAATGAGTTGATGGCGGCCGAAGAAATTTCCGAGATTATCACGGCGATACGTGAAGATGTCGTTAATAACGTGATTACCCAGTATATTCCGCCCAAAACGATGGCCGAACAATGGGATATAAAGGGTCTGGAAGAGCATTTGCATCAAGAGTTTAATGTTCAAACATCCGTGCAGCGTATGCTGGATGACGATCATAACTTGCAGGAAGTGTCTTTACGAACCCGCATTATTGATATTCTGGAACAGAATCACAAAGAAAAAGAACGCCAGATCACTAAAGAGGTATTACAGCATTTTGAAAAATCGGTGATGCTGCAAGTGTTGGATACCAGTTGGAAAGAACATCTGGCGGCGATGGATTATTTACGTCAGGGTATCCATTTTAGAGGGTATGCGCAAAAAGATCCCAAGCAGGAATACAAGCGCGAAGCTTTTGAAATGTTCACCAGTCTGCTTGAACATATCAAATATGAAGTGATTGGGATTCTGTTCAAAGTTCAGGTTCGGCAGGAAGAAGATGTTCTGGCCATTGATGAGCAAATGCAGACGCCAAGAGAAATGCACTTTGAGCATGCTGCAGCGCCAGCTCTGGATGCTTATGAGGAATCACTGGTTGTTGCAGATGAAGAGGCCGCTGCCGTATCAGAGCACCCCTTTGTAAGAGAAGGTAGTAAAGTGGGCCGTAATGATCCTTGTCCTTGCGGCTCAGGAAAAAAGTACAAGCTTTGCCATGGTAAATTAAGCTAACCGCTTTACCATTGTTCAATAAAGTGGCTGGAGATGATTGGGCTAACAAGTTATTAACAACCTGTTAGCTGATTGTTTTCGGCCTTTTTGCTTTCTGGATAGCCAGTTTTTTATGGTTTTTTATAAGAACGACATAAGAGTAATTAAAACAATCAGCTAAGATTTTTTAGGTGGCTTACTATTAATGATAGGTAAGTCCATTAAATTTTAACGAATTATTTCACTAAGTAACTCGCAAAAAAATATCCCCTAACCCAAGCCTCTTCGAGAGTGTGTTGATTTTTAGTTGGAGCTGACCGCCAGCTCGCGAGCCACAAGAGGCATTCACCTCAAATTTCCGACTGTCGGCGAACTAACCCATTGCAGACAGTCAATTCAACTGTGCAATTAAAACCATAGGCGGACTATCGATCATCAGTATGACAAAAAGCAGCAATCCTTTGTCGTACCACTATTTGCTTGATCGTCGCAGACAGCCGCATGGGAAGCCCGAGTGAAATTTGAATCATTCACGAATTCTTAATCCGCAGATAAATCAGTGTCGTTTGGGTTCGTCGTATCGAGCCATTTGCGTTGCTCTGTAAGCCTTGATATTCCTAGTTTGTAGCGCCCAGTAAAATTCGTTTACCCCAATTTTCAACGGTAGAATAAGGAGTTGCGGCTTTGCGACTTTCCTGATGAACCACATGAGCAGGTAGTAAGGCATTTTAGTATTCGGCGAGAATAATCTTGAGTTTTCCTGATACAACCTCCGGCGCAATCATATAAGACAATACCAGCGTTAGCACGCGTATTCATAGTTTGTTTCCTGTTCGACTGTTACCAGCCCATTTTTTAAAACAATAAGTTACAGCTTCCTGAATTCGCTATAACCAATGATGCTTCTGAACGCCTGTCTAACAGCAAATAATGACTATACTTATCCAATGATGAAATATAGAAAATAACCTGAAGGCTATTAAAAATAATTAGGTTGGCAACAAAATACTGTTACCTATCGATTATCGATATGACAGAAATGTCCTCTGGAGGAATTTAAAACACTCTACTGGTAAAACGCAATGCTTTTTGATATAGGACACTTTATCGATAGGAACACGACCGTTGACGCGTATCTTTTTATATTTGTCTCAACATTTGCATACAACTGGCCTCATAAGGACACCGGGTTGGTCACGAGCAATCGGTAGAGGGCGCTACGGAGCACGACTGGGGAAAGCTCAAAGAACTGGGTAAGCCAGTAAAAATTTCAGGATTTGGCAAATAATAACGTCCCGAAATCCGAATCAGAATCTTAGGAGGCTTATAGATCTCGGGGATGCACCGAATGATGCGCTTCATGCCTCATGACATCCAATGTGTATTATTTTTCCATGAATAAACTTGATTAAAAAATATGACTATCCTAACCAAGCAACTCCTGCTCTTAACTGTCACCGCTGTGCTAACAGCCTGCAGCGCATTCGGCCCAGATGCCCTCCGTGGCACACATCCGCTTTACAATGATGCGATTGTTCACAGTATGAATGATCAGTTCATACAAAACGTCGTGCGTTTGCACTACCGGGACCCGGTATTTTTTCTCGATGTCGCCAGCGTAACGGCAAGTATGAAGCTGGGGATAAGCGGGGGATTGGATCAAGCATCAAGCCAGCTTAATGGAGGTCCCGACATTCTGCAATACAGCTTAGGTGCCGACTATGTTACTTCGCCCACCATCTCCTATGCGCCACTCCAGGGCGAGGATTTCGTCAAGAGCGTACTCAGCCCTATCCCCATCGAAGCCTTATTCGCGCTCAGCGGCTCGGGTTGGAGCACACAACGCGTGTTCGGCCTCTGCGTAGAACGCATTAACGGAATCGAGAATGCACCGAGTGCCTCGGGGCCAACACCCGGCACTGCACCAAGCCCAGGTCTGCAATTCAAGAGACTGATGCAACTGATTGAGGTAGTGTCTCATGCACAACTTATCGTCCCCCGCATCAATCCGAAGACGAAAGAACCGCAACTGGAAATCAAGTCCTCTCCGGAGTTTCGGGAGCAGATTCGGGAAATCAAGGAGCTGCTTGGACTTGATCAGAACCTTGATGTTTACCGTGTCAACGGCGACTTTCTGGCATCCAGTCCGGACACAATTTCGATAGGCACACGTTCGCTCATGAGCATATTCTTCTATTTATCGCATCATGTGGATTCGCCACAGCCTCATAAAGCAGCGGGCTTGGTGACGGTCACGCGCAACAAGGATGGTTCGGAATTTGACTGGGGCACGACAGCGGCTGGAAGGCTGTTCCACATTCGCCAAAGCGAAGAGCAACCGAATCTTGCTTTCGTCGCGATACCCTATCGCGGCCGCTGGTTCTATCTGGCGGACAACGATCTCGAGTCGAAGTCGACCTTCATGCTCCTGATGCAACTATTCCGACTGCAAGCCGGCGCTGCCAAATCAGCAGGCCCGGCCTTGACCATACCCGTGCGCTAATGCCTTTGCCGACAACTCACCCAGGATCCGTAATGACAACCAAGCCCCAACGACTATTTTTTATTTTCAAGCAGCGCCTCCTCAGCACCCTCCTTGTGTTATTGGTTCTTCAGCTTTGGGTCATGCCTGCTGGCGCGATTGAGCAGAACCCACTCAAACCGATTGATACCTCCAGCCCAAGGGCCACGCTCCAAGGCTTTCTTGATTTTACGAACGAAGGCTATGTAATGGGGGTCGGACAAGTACAGTCTTATCTGGCATCCTCAAATCTTTACTTAACGCCGGAACAGATAGCCTCTATGCATGACGCCTTACACCGACAGGTATCAGCTCAACGAGCACTGGATTTGAGCGAAATACCACCTGCCATGATTTTCGAGTCCTCGCGCCGGCTCGCCATACAATTGAAGGAAGTGCTCGACCGAATTGATCTCCCGCTGATCGAGTCAATTCCGGATGCGCAGTCGATGGTTAAAGCCGAGTTCAAACAATGGACTATTCCGGATTCCGAAATTCGAATCGCGCAGGTTAAAACCGGACCAAGGGCAGGTGAATATTTGTTTACCCCGGAAACAATAAACCGTCTGCCGGAATTCTATGACAAGGTCAGAGACCTTCCTTATAAACCGAGTGCTACTGAAGGCTGGTATGATTTTGCCACGTACAGTCCAGCCGGAGTGGCTATAGCTTTACATCGAATCGTGCCTCCCCGCTGGTTAATCGACATGCCCCAGCATAGAACACGCATCCTGTTTCTCGACCAACCAGTGTGGCGTTGGCTAGGTATCGTAGTGGTACTTGGAACTGGCTTTAGTGTTGTTTACGGGTGTTTTCGCCTCAGCCGTTACTGGGCCGGGAATGCAGCCTCCACCGGAAAATGGCTGGATTTGCTCCGGCCGCTTAGCATCGTCATAGTAACTCCGGTTGCAGCCTTAATTCTGGCTGAAGTTTTACGGGTTTCGGGCACTCTCTATAAGTGGGGCACGCTTTCGCTCTGGACGGTATTTTTTCTTGCTCTCACCTGGCTGATCTGGATAGCTGGCGGTGCGGTCGCCGGTAGTCTGATTGCCACGGAAAAACTGCAGGACAGCAGTATCGACAGCCAGCTTATCCGCTTGGTCATGCGGCTTCTAACTGTTGTCGCGTCGATTGCCATTCTTGTTGCCGGGGCCGATCGTATCGGGTTGCCCGCCTACTCGGTCCTTGCCGGACTCGGAGTCGGTGGTCTGGCCGTCGCCCTGGCGGCACAGCAAACCCTTGCAAATCTGATCGGCTCGCTTATCATCATGTTCGAGAAGCCTTTCGCTGTAGGCCATTCTGTCAAGGTACAGGGCGTCGAAGGCATCGTCGAGAACGTTGGCTTTCGCAGTACCCGGATTCGCACGAATCACAACTCTCTCGTAACCATTCCGAGCAGCCAACTGGTGAACAGCACCATCGACAATATGGAATTACGTGAGTTCCGGCAGGTCAAGACTGTCCTCAATCTTACCTACGATACGCCCATTGAGAAAACCGAGGGTTTTATCAATGGCATAAAACAAATCCTTGAAATCCATCCAGACACCCGTAAAGACAATATTCAGGTATATTTATACGAGTTCGGGCCACATAGTCTGGATGTATTGATGAATTTTTTTCTTCAAGTGCCTGGCAGGGCTGCCGAGCTCAACGAGCGGCAGAAAATTCTCATGGATATCTTGCGTTTGGCCGAAACAAATGGAGTACGATTTGCCTTTCCGACACAAACTTTGCATATCGAGAGTTTGCCAGAACAAAAGGCGACCATTAACTCCCAGACTGATACTTTTTAGAAAAGTGTTAATTAAGAACTGTTGAAAAAATTGAAATGACAACTCTAAAATTAGGGTTTGGGTTGTAAGCCCCGGCACACTCAGGAAAAGCCTAACTTGTTTGCATCTATACAAATACCCAAATCATTTATATCGGAAAAAAGCTGAAACCAAATTAAACAGTAATAATTACTTTCGCAGATTCATGGTTAACTGCTGTTCACCGGGAATCCGCAACTGTCTCAAATTAGCCGTTATTTGCCCGTCAGCACTGCATCAAGATTAACGAAAGTTATCAGGAAACACTCTGGGGCGTCAGCCACCGACTTACTGCGGCCATAAAGCCCGGATTTACGGGTAGCTGTACATTAACCTAAAGCTGTCGTTCACTATATATTCAGCGACAATTATATCCGAATATATCCAGGAGTTTAAATTTCATTTATGTGTCTATCTTACTGTTATTAAATGACTAATACTGTTTAAGATAGCGGCATTATAATCTGACACTATTGATTTCATTGCAGGGCTATTTATTGGCTACCTCAATTTCTTCTGCAGTCACTTTGTCATCTTTGTTGGCATCCAGCTTATAAAAATTATGTATTATGCGTTGTGCATTGCCAGCTTCGGCTTCTGCCCTGGAAACACCACCATCTTTATTGGTATCTAATTCTTTAACACGATTAATAATTTCATCATTTGTAAATGCGCTAGAGGTAGTTGTTAGCAAACATAACGCTATGCTTATAAAAATTTTTAAAATAGATTTCATGATACTTCCCTTCTATAAAAAATGTCGTCAACTCAATCTTCAGTGAATTGAACTTGGTATTGAGTTACTGAAATAGACGATTAGTAATGAAAGCACCTTGTTTTCGTTACTGTTTGAAAATATTTTGCTTGCTTATATCTTGTTGGATTAGGTGCTATAAGCCAAGCAACGAATGAGGTCCAATCAAAAAATCATTTTTTTGCCAAATCAGAATTAATCCAACCTTCTTTAGCAAAATACTGGGCTAATTCTGTTGAGATCTTTTCGGCTATATCTGCGGCCTGTGTTGCAGAAGCTGATTTATAAGCGTTAGCGGCACCCTTCGCGACATTAACAGCCGCTGTTGCTGCGGCTCCGGCACCCGCTGCCGCACCAGCTGGCCCCATTACCAAAGCGCCGGGTTTTTCACCACTATCACCATGGGCATTAAAGGTAATTAATGCTTTATTCCCTGAGGATGAAGGCGCTAATACACTGATAGTAGCATCCAATGAAGATTGCCCTGCGCCAAAGCCAATAACGTTTCTACGAATACTGTTACCTTCGTCAATTTTGACGATTTGTCCAGTAATCAGGATTGAACCAGGTACAATTGGTGAGTTTTGATCGGCTCGTTGGGGATTTAAACCCATTGCAAGTATTTTCTCGGTAAGTTCTTTCGCCATTGCCTCGGCGACTTCATTACCCAACTTCAGTTTTTCTACCGTCTCATTATCGTTTTTAAAGCTTCTCGCAATCCTCGATAAGGGACTGGAATTTTGCTGGACAGCTTGTGGATCGATTGAAAAATTATAAATTAGAACTGCACTGGGTTTCGGCATGCCAGACATATCGAATTCGGATGTTTTCTGAATATTGGTCTTGGCACAACCCGTCATCAAGAGAACTAAAGTACAGGTTCCAGCTAATTTGATAAAGTAATTTAATGACATAACTATCTCTATAATCTAAGTGTGAAAAAAACCGCCATATTCCAGGAAATGGCTTGATTGTATAGCTGAAGGACTATGGGAAGGTTAAGCTTTTTCGGACACCGCTAAAAAACCAGTTGCGCCATTATGTGGTTTATCTACCCAATAAAGAAGAACTCAGCCAGTTTGATCGTCAAGCATTTGACCTTGAACATGATAAGCATTGGTAAATCGAACAATATTACAGAGCGATCAAACAGGTTTGTAATATCGAAAGGTTTCAAGTACGTCGTAAACAGGCAGGTAAAACTCATTTATTTACCGCTACTTACGGTTATTTTGAATTACAAAGACTTACGCCGCTTCGTAAAGCCTGTTTTTTCACTACGTTAACTTCTTGAAAAAACAGGCCCTATGGCTATCGGCGACTAAAAATATGTACTTCGCTATTGCTCCTTATCCAAAATTTTCAGCGAATCCATCGTCGAACAACTGGACCACCGACAACAACAGGACGAGGCTCAACATAGACAGCAGCAGGGGCGACAGGGGCGACATAAACAGCTGGACGAGGAGCAACAACCACTGGAGCAGCAGGGACGACAATAACAGGCGCTAGACGAGGTTCAACATAAACAGCAGCTGGACGAGGAGCAACCACTACTACACCAGGTTCAGCAACAAAAACCCTGGCTTGACCAGGCAATGATGTCAACATTACTGCCGAAAAGCCCATCAATAATAGTATTTTTTTCATTATATTTTCCCAAGTAGATTAGTTTATTTGTTCCATACAACAATTCGTAGATTCAACTCATCAGTGTAGTTGATATCTATCGGAATTGAAGAAGGACAACTGGGTTGTAACACTTATTTTTTAGTACAATTCCATCATCAATAATCAATGAAGTCATAGAATTAATATTTATCCCATTTATTAAGATCAAAACATCCCTGAGGTGAAGGGAAAACCGGCTTCATCCTGTATGAATGCAAGAAACGTCGTTTTAGCGATCGTTCCGGAAGCAGCAAGTTTGCCCGCAGGCAGATCTTGCCGCAGCTCATGGGGTACTAACTCGTTCAGCAGGCGTTCTTGCATGGCTTCCTTGCGACTATCTGTCTTCTTGTAGGTATTTAGTGTTTCCTCACGCCCCCCTTTGGTACCGTAGTCGTAGTACTCACCCTCCATGCTGGATGTGATGATTTGATTGGTACCCGGGATCCAATTTGCGTAAAGCACCAGTTTGGCCTTAGGAGTGATCATACTCATGATGTGCCATGGGGTCTTGAGTCCATATTGATCGGCTGGTGTCACGAAATCAGCCTCCGAACTCATTACTTCATCAGAAGAAAATAGCGCATACTCGCGCCCAGGTATATTGGCCGATTTGAGTAAAGGGAACATGTTGTAACGATTGCCGTAGAGTACTGCCGAATCACCCGTTTGCCATTTCGTTGGCTTACCATCATATATGAAACTCACCAGCATCGGCATTACATCTACGGAAGAGGTTAATTGATTACGAACAATGTTGATATCTCCGGTAAATCTGTGGGTGTTGTCCACTACAATCAACGGAACTCGGATAGCTTCATCATAGGCATTGCCGGTCTTACCAGTCAACAAACCGTGGGCACCCGTATAATCACCATGATCCGCAGTGAATACAATAACAGTGTTCTCAAGCACATCCTCAGGAATTGCATCAAGAACCTTGCCGATTTCCTTGTCAACGATTTCCATGTACTGGGTGTACGAATCAAATGCACGCTGCCAATAGTTATAAGGGGCGTATCCGATGCCCATTAAATTGGGAGGGAGATGATTGTGGTTCACATAGCCAGGGTAGGTGGTAGCAAGTTTGGGAGAGCCTCCTGGATACTGCAATACTGGCACCTGCCCAAATCTCTTCACATTCGGATCGTCCGTGATGCCGCCAAATTGTGCCTGTAATCCTTGACGAAAGACCGTTTGCCATCCGGGCTTGTTGGCTTCTAGCGTTTCGAGCGATTCCCAATTGGAAGGAATGTGGGGATAGCCGTAGCTCTTAGGTGTGGCCACGCCACCGATACCCGAAAAATAAGGCGTGGTAGCCTGCTCCCAAGTGACAGCGTTTCCAGACGGGCCATTCGCATAGGGGATAAGTTGCACCGCGTTTATAGGATTGGTTTGGGGGTTGGAAAACAAGTCATCAAAAGTTTGGAACTCCGTACCCGCAGGGAAAAACTCCTGATCATGGGGGTTTTGAAAAGACACGGTAAGGCACCACTTTTGGCTTGTGGGCGTTTGCTGGCTCAACCACGCCGCTGCAGTATTAGCAATATCAGCGTCGTTGTAAAAAGTAACATTATCGGACTGCGTGGTGGCAGCTGCTCCGTAAGAACCTTGTAAGTTGAATCCCGTCGGATCTGGATCCATGAAGGCCTGAAACCCAAACAACGATAACTCACCTTGCCCATCAGTCGTATGTGGAACCGAGCAGTGCCACTTTCCGATATAGGGAGTGGCGTAACCTGCTGATTGGAAATATTTGCCGTAAGTGGGGAAGGTCGGTAGAAGTGGCGGCGAAGTAGCGAATCTCAAATCGGGATTGGTCAAAAGCGTGGCGGCCATATATGTTTGCTGCGCGTAAAGTCCTGTGGCTAATACGCCTCGCGATGGTGAACAGGCGGTCGCGGCGGTGATATGATTGGAAAACTTCACGCCTTTATTCCAAAGCGAATAGGTGTTGGGCATAAAAGCCTTTAAAAATTCCTCAGGAGAATCTATGCCCTTCGGAAACACTTTCGGAAAACGCATTTGGTCTACAGTGAACAGCAACACATTGGGACTCTTACCGTGAGGTGCTGGCAGTACAGCGCCCGCACTTGACATATAGGGCAGTGCAGCACCAGCCGCAAGCCCAACGGCCGCTTTTAGCACGAGTCGGCGGGACAAGTCGGCACCATCTTTAATATCGGGAGCTTTGCCATCGTCCGAAGTGTTTGCTTTTGTGATTTTATTGAATTTCATTTTATAACCTATTTTTAAATATAAAAAATATCATGACAAAGCTACCGACGTTTGAGCGGCCATGGTGATTTTTGCATTAACAGCCGAAAACACGGATAGGGATGTACTTTACCGAATCCGGATTTAATTTTAGGATTGGATGAGTTTTTAGTAAATAAACGATTTGTAACGCAGTGTGACAATCAGGCTTTATGGTTATTTATTAAGACGGCCCTGTTTTTCGGCAGGGTATGCCGCTTCCTGCTGCTTGACCAACAAGTAGTTATTTTTAAAGCTTTTTTAAGGTGGCTGAGGCTAATAATACCTTGCACTCCGCAAAAAATATTTTAATATAATAGCTTGCAACACAATGGAACCTGTCACATTGAGTTACAAAATAATTTGGGTACGGCTCCGTTTAAAAGTCCAGTAAGTGGAGTTAGCGATGGCGTAATCCGACATTTTGATTATTCATAGCCACTATCATCAGCAAAAGCTATTTCACCGTCCCCCCATTTTTATCTACAATAGTTAATTTTCGCCTCTTGGCAAGATAAACCGTTGACTGAGCGAAGCCGAAGCCAGTTGTCCGCTTCGACTCCGCTCAGCGAACGGCTTAACTTAACGACATTGAGGTCTGCCCCTTTTTCTTTTGGGCATAAAAAAGCCCTACACAACAGGTAAGGCTTTAGTTTTCTTGCGTTAATGGTATGGTTTATAAAACCGATCAGGGCTTGTAACCCCGACCGAAAGGTTTGAAGATTTCAATAGCGTTCAAATCGTGAGTAATGGGCTTGCAAACCCCATCACGATTAAGGAACTCATGCTGTGAGGCGCCTAACCGAGCCATCAGTAAAAGGGGTTCAGGTCTTGCAACGATATTGCGTCGTGACAAGACCTGGTTTTATTAACCCAATCTCTGCTTATTATTGCAACTGGGTTGTTACTTGGGAAGAAAGCAATCCTTGGATAGCGTTTAACTGCACACCTAGATTAAAGGAAAGATGACCAAGACTGTTTAAATTAGAAGTCAAATAACATGAGGTATCCGTAAATGATAAAGTAGCGCATGTGTTGGCGCCGCCCACGGTGGGGAAATTTGCATATCCGGAATCGCTATACCAAGCAGTATTGGCCACTGTTTCTGAATCGTTCTGCCAACTAGGATCGGTAAGGGTAAAACCAGTATTCAGTGGATACATTGTTGCCCAGGCCTGATTTGTTTTGAGTACGCCATTGAATGGGTATGGTGCATCGGCAAATGCTATTAAAGCGGGAAAACCATTAGGCGTAGCACCACCAGAAGCTCCATTTGCTGGTGTCGCCTGATAAGTAAAAGGATTTGGCAATGCTTTAGTCCAAAGAACATCGACAGGAAACGACATAGTACTGGATCCGGTGTAGTTAACAAGGCCAGTATACTGTAGAGCAATCGTGTTTTGCTGGGTAGTAACACTGTTATTGATAGGGTTATAAGTCGTAGAGCCATACCAATCCCATGCATTATGCACCCCGTCAGCGTACATATTACTAATGGTTGTACAATCACTACTGGCGCTGCCTTGTGTAAGACAATTGTTAAGGGTGGTTATGAAGGTCGACTTGTCTTTAGAAAAGACTCCCATTAACGATGATGTAGCCGACGTTAAATTAAGGTTCATTGGGTCAAAAGCTTTTCCTTTTATTGCACTGTTCAAATAGCCGGCCCTATTGTATAGTGTGGCTACCTGGTTGAGAATAGTGGCGTAATTGCTCAAGGCCGACGACATTAGTGGTGTAAATGGATCGACTGACGATAATGAATTGGCAAACAGAGTGGCAATAGAATTTATTTTGCCTTGTGTAGGGGTCATGGTGACGCCTTTCACACCATACGGAAATACAGTGGCGATGGTCATATCATGGGAATTACCCGCGATAACTTGAGCGAGACTGGTATTGTAACTATCTAAGGCTCCTACAGCGCATGAATTCATTTCAGTGGTAAAGGAATCGCAGGATGCGACAATCCCTTCCATACAGCTAGTCAGATCATTTGATATTTGTGTAGCACTTGTGCAAAGAGACCAACTGGCATTAGCAGCTGTTCCACCGCCCTCTACATTCGTTGTAAACGAAAAAGAATTGCTTGTTGTTGCATTCTGGGTTGCACTACTAACGGCGACAGAAATAGAATCCAACCCGGCGCTAGCTTTAGTTGAGTTGCTAATTGCCTCTGAACTATAAGCTGATGAGCTTGCCCATCCAAATTCCCCCGTAATCAACATGCCAACTGGAGCACTCGATAGCACGGAGCTACCGCATTGTGCAGAGAAGGTATTAGCTTGTAATTGTTGGTTGCCTGTGGCATTCAATGCCGAAGCTGGCGTTATCAGGCCAGTGCTAGGGTCCGCGTTGAGGGTAAAAGTTGCTGTTGCTAATTGCGAGGCACTAAAAAAAACTGAGCCCGAATTTTGTGAATTATTGTAACTACTCGAATAGCTAAAACTATCACTGGCGTAAAAGGCATCGTAACTTCCTTGAACATCCGCTGAAACACTCGTTTGGCCTGCTTGTGATGACGCGGTATTAGCAGATGAAAAATTCAAGTTGCCAGATGTCGCGCTTAAGGCTGTCGTAAAGTTATAACACTGACTACCGCCTCCCAGATAACCAACTGAAGGATTATAGCCAAGCCCCATCCCGGTGGTGCAAGTACCGTTGCTGGTGCAATCGGTGGAGGCAGTTGTGGTAGTGACAAGTGCGGCACTGCTTGACGGCAATGAGATAGGAGATTTTTTTTGTAATTTAGCCATTAGGCGTTTAAATTGCGCCCTTGTGTAGATTTTTTCTGGGTCATGATTTTTTGCAAAGCTTCTTCCATGAGGAAAAGCTTGAGAATAAATCTTTTTGTCAGCAACGCGATAATAAACTATTTTTACAACTCGGTTATCTTTCATGGATACCGCAAAACGAAAGGCCTTTTGATCAGAGCTTTCCTGTTCATCAAGCTCATCAAATTCATCAGCAACATGCGTTTCTGCTTTAGCGGCCTGGTTATTGTTTTCAATAGCTTTTTTTTGGGGAGTGGCCAGCACCGTGCCGCTCGCCAAAAGAACAAGACTAATGATAGCGATATTCTCTGTTAATTTATTAATTTTCATATTTTTACCTTTTTTTTAATTTTAATAATTGTCGGGTTACGCTACGCTAACCCGGTATCTACATGGCTGACAAGGCCGTTTGTGCGGTAAGTTGTAAACCCAAAGCATTGATGCCTAACAGCAATCCTTTGGTTATTTTATTGAATTTCATTTTATTTAACCTATTATTAAATATAAAAAATATCATGGCCTAACTCTCTACAGTTTGAGCGGTCATGGGATTTTTTGCATTAACAGCCGAAAACACGGATAAGGATGCACTTTAGGATCCGTATTTAATTCTAGGATTGGATGAGTTTTTAGTAAATAAACGATTTGTAACGCAGTGTGACAATCAGGCTTTATGGTTATTTATTAAGACGGCCCGGTTTTTCGGTAGGGCTCCTGCTTCCTGCTGCTTGACCAACAAGTAGTTATTTTTAAAGCTTTTTTAAGGTGACTGAGGCTAATAATACTTTGTACTCTGCAAAAAAATTTTTAATGTAATAGTTTGTAACACTATGGAACCTGTCACATTGTGTTACAAAATAATTTGGGTACGGCCCTCCGCCTAAAAGGATCAATAGAAAGCTTAGGATCGTGCATGAAATAACTTGACCCTTTATATTCCCTCACCCCAACCCTCTCCCAGAGGGAGAGGGAGCAAGATGCTTAAGTTATTTCATGCACATTCCTTAGCAGGATAATCGAAGCGCCAGAGGGTGACGTGACATTAATTATTTTATAGCGTCAAATTGTTGGAAAATCATAAACCTTATTACGGCTGAAGCATGAAACAGAGAATCCTTATTATTGACGATGATCACCGCCATCGTAATTTAGTGGCGAACTATTTGGCAACCCAAGCTTTCGATACCCTGATGGCGGCAGATGCTGTTGAAATGAAAAAACAACGGGAACGATTCCGTTGCGATCTTTTGGTACTGGATATCAACTTGCCGGAAGAAGATGGCATTTCAATTTGCCAAAGATTGCGGGCGGAAGGAGATATGATACCCATAATTTTTTTGACGGGTAGAGGTCATGTCTTTGATCGAATCCTTGGCTTGGAGTATGGCGCGGATGATTATCTGGCAAAACCGTTTGAGCCTCTTGAACTGGTTGCTCGTGTCAGGGCAATTTTGCGTCGTGTGTCGGACGAAAGTAAAGTTCAAGATACAGTGGCGTTAACGGTTCATTTTGGAGCCTTTATGTTGGATATAGTATCCCGGAGCTTATTGTGCGATGGCTGTATTGTATCGATTAGTTTCGATGAGTTTGAGCTACTTAAAATTCTTGCAAGTACGCCCGGCAAACCAAAATCACGGAATCAATTAGCCAATCAACTTAAGGGAGAAGATCAACATATCGATCAGCGCTATATCGATCAGCTGGTATCGCGCTTACGCAAACGACTTAAGGACGATTCATCGCAACCTCAATACATTCAAACGGTAAGAGGAATTGGGTATGTTTTTAAGAATGCTATTCCAAATCAGCTAGCGTCATGAAATTTGGATGTCCACAAACTTTTGTCAGTCAAATCTGGCGGCGGTTTGTCTTGATATTGCTGGTCACGCAAATTATCGCCATAACCGTTTTTTTTCTGGTAAGTGCAGCGCATGTGGGAACGAGATTGGGTGCGAATGCCTCTGCTTTGTTGCGAATAGTCGATATTGTCTTTAGTCAAGGCAATCCTGTTCTAATAAGGCAGGTTTCTGAAGTGCTGGACAAGGATGCTTACTTTAAGCTGATCTCTGGAAGGGTTAAGAATACAAGCAACCAGCTGCCGCATTATCCAGCCTTGCTTGCTGCAGCAAAAACAATCGATCAATTGTGGCAAGAAAAAGTGTTCATTAGCTACCAAGCTGATCCTATCCCTATGATTTGGGTGCAAAAAAACCAGCCGCCCCTCTTCGCACTTGGCGTTCCCTTTGTGGGTAGTCAATTTATGCAACGGTTTTCTTTAGCAATACTTTTTATCTTATTTTTTGCTGTGATTTTTATGGCTTGGTGGGTTGCCAAACGCATTAGCAAGCCCCTGCTTAAACTTGCTGAAGACGTGGTGCAAATGGGAAAAGGTCAAAAAATTAATCACATTACGCCAGATCCGCACAGTTGCACCGAGATTATTGCCCTTACTGATTCACTCAATAAAATGCGTGCCGATATCAACAGAATGATAAAAGAGCGTGAAGATTTTCTGGCTGAGATTTCTCATGATTTGCGCACGCCCTTAAGTCGGTTACGAATGGGAGTAGAGATGCTTAAACCTGACTCATCAAAATTTATAGAGGGATTGAAAGAAGATATTGATGAAATTAATATTATCCTAAAGCAAGCTATAGATTTGGAATGTTCCGATATTGATGCAAATGAATCTTGGGTACAAGGTGATATCAATCAATTATTGTCGGATGTGCAAAAAAAATATCAGCGAGCAGGCGTTTCATTGAAGTTGGATTTGGCAGATATGCCAAGGTTTCGCTTTAAAACATTGGCGCTAACTCGTTTGCTCTACAATTTAATTGACAATGGCATGCAGCATAATGGTGAAGGCCAAGTCCAAGTCATTTTGAGCTCCCGCATGGATTGCGACATACCGGCTATTATCGTTGTAAATACGGGAATTGACGGCGGTGCGAAGGCTGTTTCTGGTTCAGCACCGTCGCTTACTGCAAGGAAAATTAGTAGTAGTAACGGACTGGGGCTATTAATTGTCCAGCGAATTGCCGAAATGCACGGGGCAACCGTAAAATCAAGCGAAACAGCGTGTAAGTGTGGGCGTGAAGTTGTAATCAGTTTCGCTGCGACTTGAGGTCTGAGATTTTTAAGCTTGGGTCGGCCGGCTACCCACTTAAGCTAAGACAAGAAACTTTAGTTACCGCCGTCATATCGGTAAGGATGCCAGTATCCAGTATCCAGTGCCATGTAGGGTAGCTTTCCGATAACGTTGCCGCATGGCTTAGCTCTATGCCAAAATATTGATTCACATCCGCGTGACTGGATTCCGTCATCCCTGTCGGAATGACGGACTTTTTGGCACTTAACGAATCATTTTACTGCTCAGTGTCCCGTCTTGGTTGGTAGCCGAAGCTCCGGCATGGTAACTAATTAGACATACTTATAATCCTAAAAAATAACTACAATTTATAAATTAACTATGAAAACAGAATACTTAGAAGCCGAGTTAGAAATGATTGCTCTTTTAGAGCAGCATGTTAATGCTGAGTTACAAGGTGACTTAGAGACCACTATGGCAACAATGAGCGATAATCCTCATCTTTTGCATGTCCCCAATATGATGGGTGGAAATGGCTATGAAGATGTTAAAAATTTCTATAAAAATCATTTAGTAGGGAAGTTTTTTCCACCCGATGTCATTATGCAACGATTATCAATAACTGTTGGCAGTCATCAAATAGTAGATGAGCTTGTCATTAAGTTCACACATACCACAGTGGTTGATTGTATGCTTCCTGAGATTGCACCTACAGGCAAGAAAGTTGAGATTGGCGTAGTTGTTATTGCAGGGATTAAAGACAAGAAAATAACCCATGAGCATATCTACTGGGATCAAGCGAGTGTACTTTTTCAAATTGGTTTAATTGATCGTAAAGGACTTCCGATTTGTGGCTCGGAAAG
Source organism: Methylococcaceae bacterium (assembly GCA_037129595.1). GTDB lineage: Bacteria > Pseudomonadota > Gammaproteobacteria > Methylococcales > Methylomonadaceae > Methylobacter_C. Next base: position 24,415 of record JBAXUR010000039.1, read on the forward strand.
TGCAAAAAAACTAATACAGTTTAATGGCAATAGCTGAAGTTCAGCAATCGCTGATATTGCAGACCTTGATTGATCGTAACAATCTGGCCGTTTGTTGGCTGTATGCCGGTGGTCAGTTCTAACTAAAATCAACACACTCTCGGAGTTGCTTGCCCCTAATCCTTCTTTCTCAAAGAGGGTCTGAATAATTACAAGAGGGCTTTTTTCGTGTTTTCGTGGTGAAAAAAACAAATAGTCAGTTAAATTAATTCACGGCCGGTAAAGTTTCTTAATATTGCCAGTGGACTTGCATTCGTATCATATTGTTTTGACACGGGTAAATGAAAAGTTTGCTCCATCATGTACTGACCTGACATTGCGGCATGTGAGACTTGGTCAGAAAAGCATGCCCAAACAGAGCCGGCGGGGAATGATACGGTTAGTTGAGGACTGTTGCGCTGATAATCCAAGTCGTGCTTCATTGCATCGTGCAATTGGAGCATTAAATGATCATACTCACTTCTAAATGATTTGGTAACGCCAGCAATATTTAAGACTCTTGCCCGCCAGGCAGAGTAGGACGCTGCTTGTGGAATAAATCGGTTAACAATCGTTTCAAAGGGTTCTCCTACACGCCACACTCTGGCGACATTGTCAGGATTTACATTGATAAAGACGCGTAATATGCGTTCTCCATAATTAGGTCGCGAAGGAAATGCGTCAACATGCAAGCGTTTGTCATCAGCACGCCAGGATTGATTTCGTGTTTCTATTCGCATGGGCCGAAAACTCGTGGGTGCCACGCTCAAATAATCCTTATAGTAAGGAAAATAACTGTTAACAAGCACTTGTGCCTGTGCGCGAAATCGCTCTATCATTAAACCGAGTCCGGCTTGGACTTCTTCATTGCCAATGGCTCCTTTTAAGTTTCCTGAAGCATCCAAACTTATGTTTCGAGACTTTGGGTTACGTATTTCGGAAGTGAAAAAAATCTGTTCAAGAGCCGGAACAGGAAACTCAAGGCTTGTGAAATGCAGTACCTTTCCCGCTTCTAAATCAGTAACCCATTTATCTTGTGCAATGTGGGTTGTCCATTCAGGATGGTTTACTTCAACAATTTGATGGTTCATTGCTATAGCATACGGTTTGTGTTTTTGGGGCTACATTAAAATATCAAGGACTTGATTCTATAAGTCTACTGTAATCATTAATGTACGTTTTAAAGATATAGTGTGTGGCGATCCTTTTAAAAAGGATAGCCAGAATACGCCAATAAATAATAGACTATTATCAGTCACTATTGAGTGAGTTTTTTATGATTACTGATTTTTTTGGGGAGGTTACAAAGGAGACGATTTGATCTTCGTGGTGAAGCTGTTTTGTTTCTCCACTGCGCTGTATAGCCGCATTACTGCGACTATGACAAGTTATCCAAGCGCTATGTATCTATCAGAAGTGGAGCGGGAGCGAGCTAAAACACCTTTACGATTTAAATCGCCCGTAAGGATAATTCCTGATTGCAGAATGGCTTAACTTACCGAGAAGCTTTCGCCACAGCCGCAGGTGCCTTTAACATTAGGGTTGTTAAACTTAAACGCTTCATTAATGCCTTCTTTGCGATAATCCAGCTCTATGCCATCAACAAATTCAAGGTCACTTTCCGGTACGATAACTTTAACGCCGAAGCCTTCAAATACAGCGTCATTTTGATTCAGTGTGTCGGCGTAATCCAGCACATAAGCATAACCCGAGCAACCGGACTTTTTTACACCTAATTTTAAACCAAGCCCTTTGCCACGTTTTTCCAGCTGTTTTTTTATTTGACGCGCTGCACTTTCAGTTAATGAGACAGACATAACACCCTCTTTATACTTGGCAAACCAAGGTTTTTAGTTGATTAATAAATTCAAAAATTTCTGATTTAGTATTAGCCGCACCTAAACTGATACGGATTGCGCTTTTTGCAAGGCTACTTTCTATGCCCATGGCAATCAGTACTGGACTGGGTACGCTGCCGCCACTGGCACAAGCCGAGCCACTGGAAACGGCAGTATTTTTTTGATCCAGCTTCATCAGCAGCATTTCGCCATCCATTCCAGGGATGCCAAACTGAACCGTATTGGGTAAGCGGTCGGCTAGGTGGGAAAAAATCGTTAAGCCGGGAATAGTGGTTAAACCAGCTTCCAGCAGCTCTCTTAACGCCAGTAAATGTTCATGGCGTTGGGTAAGTTCGGCTTTTGCAAGTTCGGCCGCTTTTCCAAAGCCAACAATGGCGGCTACATTTTCAGTCCCGGCTCTTAGCCCTTGTTCCTGTCCACCACCAAGAAAGAGGGGGGTTATCGCCATGCCTTTTTCAAAAATCAGTGCGCCACAGCCTTTAGGGCCATAGATTTTATGGCTGGATAGCGACATCAGATGAACGCCCAGCTGACTAAATGAAACGGGTATCTTGCCAACCGCCTGAACAGCATCAGTATGAACCTTAATAGCGTTGGCTCGTAACGTTTTGGCGTAGGGAGCCAAATCTTGAATGCCCCCGGTTTCATTGTTTGCCAGCATAATCGAAACCAGATCGGGCTGGTTTTTAATCAGCTCGTCAATAGTCGCTTGGGTGATGAGTCCGTTGGCATCCACCTTGATGATATTTAAGGTGGCTCCAAGACTTTTTAAA